>JBMCIU010000019.1:0-12875 GCA_048616755.1 Verrucomicrobiota bacterium | reverse complement strand
GCTCCATGCCGTGGAAAACGGGCGTTCAGGTTGCGCGAAGCACCGAGTTCTGGTTCACGAGGGACAATCGATCTGAACTCGTTCGCAGCCCGATACGATCCCCATGAATGGGTGCCGATTAAGTATCGAAAAAACTGTGTACGCATAGTCATCGGCTGTTTGAAGTGCCCTTTCAGAGCACAAAGATCTTTCCCATTCTACCCCAGGCGTTGCTTGGGGCTAGGATGAATTGGCCCTTCCATGGCTGAGATCGTAATGCCAAAAATTCGGGTCCGCTTGACATTGCGGGAAATCGCGGTAATTTAGTTGCCGAACGAAAAATCGAGTTGCCTTCCCGCGGCGAGGGTTCGTCCTGACCCCAAGGTTGGCCGGAAATACAGGTGCGGTACGGCTGCACCACCATACCCGGCATCCTTTGGGGCGCCGGGTTTTTTCATGGGCGAAAACAGCGCGTAGAGCGAAGGAACAAAAAACGAGGGCGTGCACGGAAAAACACGGGCAGAGATAAACAGGTACGAAGAAACACGCACAGGCACGGACAAAAGCAACTCCGAGCGCACCCGGCATCATCCGAGCCCAGGCAGCACCCGAAAGTAACCGAAAAAACCCCCAGCCCCCAAAGAAACATGAACACAAGAATCGGCGTGATAGCCATTTTAGTGGAAAAGCGCGAAGAATCCGTTCCGCGCGTAAACGAACTGCTGACCGAATTCGGCGAGCTGATCATCGGGCGCATCGGGGTACCCTATCGCGAGCGCGAGGTGAACATTATCTCGCTGATCGTCGAGGGCACCACCGATCAACTGAGCACGCTGACCGGCAAGCTGGGAATGCTCCCCGGCGTGCAAACCAAATCCCTGCTGCTAACCAAATGAACACGCACCCTGACAATACAGCCTTTCGGACCGAAACCGACATGCTTGGCGAGCGGCAAATCCCCGCCGACGCGCGCTGGGGCATCCACACCCTGCGCGCCGTCGAGAACTTCGACATTTCCGCCGTACGCGTGCCTCGGCTTCTCATCCGGGCGCTGGGTGAGGTAAAAAAGGCGTGTTGCGCGGCAAACCTCGAGTTGGAATACTTGGAGGAAGCGATTGCCGAAGCCATTTTGTCGGCCTGCGACGAACTGATCGCGGGCGACTTGGACGCCGACATTCGCGTCGACGCCCTCCAGGGAGGAGCGGGAACCTCGACCAACATGAATGTCAACGAGGTCCTGGCCAACCGCGCCCTCGAACACCTGGGCCGCCCGCCCGGAAGCTACGAGACCGTGCATCCGCTCGACCACGTCAACCTCCATCAATCCACCAACGACGTCTACCCCACCGCCGTCAAAGTGGCGGCCATTCATCACCTGCGCCGGCTCAGCGAAAGCGCGGCCGCCCTGCAGGGGGCCTTCCAACGGCGCGAAAAAGCATTTGCGAACATCGCAAAATTGGGTTGGACCGAGCTGCAGCCGGCCGTGCCGCTCACTCTCGGGCAGGAGTTTTCCGCCTTTGCCGAAGCCTTCGCGCGTGATCGCTGGCGCACATTCAAGTGCGAAGAGCGCCTGCGTGTAGTCAATCTGGGCGGCACTGCCATTGGCACCGGGCTGACCGCGCCGCGCAGCTACATTTTTCTGGCCGTCGACAAGCTGCGGACCATCACCGGCCTCGGCGTAAGTCGCGCCGAAAACCTCGTGGACGCCACGGCCAACAGCGACGCATTGGTTGAGTCGGCGGGGATTCTTTCACCCTTGGCATCCAATTTAATCAAGGTGGCGAACGACCTGCGCCTGCTGCATCGCGACGGCGAAATTCGGCTGCCCGCCGTCCAGGCCGGCTCCTCGATCATGCCGGGCAAAGTCAATCCGGTCATCCTCGAGTGCGCCATACAGTCCGGTATGCGCATGCGCGCGAACAACCAGACGGTTGCGGAATGCGCCGGGCGCGCCACCCTGCAAATCAATGAATTCATGCCGCTGCTGGCCGCATCCCTGCTCGAATCCATGGATCTCGCCGACCGCGCCTGCCGGATGCTGGCCGCACACGTGGAGAACATCGAAGCGGACGAGGCGACCTGCCGTCGCCGTCTGGAACACAGCCCGTCCGTCGCCACCGCCTTTTTACCGCACCTTGGCTACGACCGCACCGCCGAACTGCTGGCCGAATTTCAAACCTCCGGAGAAACCAACCTGCGCCGCTTCTTCGCCGAACACCTGGGCGAGGAGCTCGTGGCGCACGTGCTCTCTCCGCAAACCCTCACAGCCCTGGGGACCCGCGACGATGCAGAATTCTCCTAACAGCGTTCGCCTGCACATCGCCCTATTCGGGCGCACAAACGTGGGCAAAAGCAGCTTTCTGAACCATATCGCCGGCCAAGACGTGGCCATTACCTCAGCTCAGCCGGGGACAACCACCGACGTGGTTCAAAAGCCCATGGAGCTGCTCCCTCTCGGCCCCGTCGTGTTCCTCGACACCGCCGGACTCAACGACACCGGCGAACTCGGCGAACTCCGCCTGGACAAAACCCGACGCGTCTTCGATCGCGCCGACATCGTTCTGCTCATCTGCGAGCCCAACCAAATGGGCGAATTCGAGGAATCCGTCCTTGCGGAGTCCGCAAAACGCGAGATCCCGGTGGTGAGCGTGGTCAACAAGGTCGACATGGAAACCCCCGATCCCGCGTTCGTGGACGCCCTGACCGTGCGCTCCAACGCCTTCATGCAGGCATGTTCGGTGGGCAAGGAGGGGCGCGACAGCGCGCTGCGCGACCTCAAATCCGCCTTGATTCGCGTCTGTCCGGAAGATTTCCTGCGCCCCCCTCCCCTCGTCGGCGACCTGTTGCCCGCCGGCGGCTTGGCCGTGCTGGTGGTCCCCATCGACCTGCAGGCGCCCAAGGGACGGTTGATCCTGCCGCAGGTGCAGACCATCCGCGACGCGCTCGACAGCGACGCCGCCACCCTCGTGGTTAAGGAACGCGAATTTTCCTCACTGGTCCGACGCCTGGGCATCCAGCCGGACCTGGTCGTCTGCGACTCCCAAGTCGTGCTAAAAATGGTGGCGGACACCCCGCCCGACGTGCCGTGCACGACCTTCAGCATTTTGTTTGCCCGCCTCAAAGGCGACCTGCGCAAATTTGCCGCCGGTGCGGGACAGATCGACCGCCTGCAATCCGGCGACCGCGTTCTGATCGCCGAATCCTGCTCCCATCACGCCATGGAGGACGATATCGGGCGCGTCAAAATTCCCCGCTGGCTACGCCAATACACCGGTGCCGACCTCGAATTCGACAGCACCGCCGGACGCGACTTCCCCGACAATCTGGGCGACTACGCCCTTGCAATCCAGTGCGGCGGCTGCATGAATAACCGGCGCGAAATGCTCTCCCGAATCGCCCGCGCCGATGCCGCAGGGGTCCCCATTACCAACTACGGCATCGCCATCTCTAAAACCCAGGGCGTACTCGAACGCGTCCTCTCCCCCTTCCCCGCAGCTCTAAACGCCCACAAAATGATACTCAAAAGCCGCCGTACGGCACGGTCAGAGACAGAGCGAAACGAATAAACACCGACAGACACGGACAGGCACGGACAAAATTCGTGCCCCGACAGCAACCGACAGCAACCGACAGCAGCCAAAAAACCCCAAATAAAGGAGCCCGAAAATGTCCACAGCTCACCCCCCTGCCCCCACCGTCACCGCCGACCGCGAAGCGCTGCGTCGCTTCGATTCGTCCCGCGAATACGTCGACAAATTCATCCGTCAAGACCAGATCGATCGCTACCTTAACGATGACGGTAGCGATTTCATCAACGACGGCGCCATCGAAACGGCGATCCGAAACAACCAAAATCCCGATCCGGCGCGAGTGCGCGACATCATCGCCAAATCGCTCCAAATTGAGACGCTGAATCTTGATGAAACCGCCGCCCTGCTGAATGTGCGGGATCCGCAATTGATCGACGAAATGGAAAAAGCCGCGCTAAAGGTCAAAAAAACCGTTTACGACAACCGGATCGTCACCTTCGCCCCGCTCTACATGAGCAACCTGTGCGTCAACAGCTGTCTCTATTGCGGTTTCCGCAGTGAAAACTGCCGGGAAACGCGCCGCAAACTGACCATGGACGAAGTTCGCGAGGAAACCCGCGTCCTGGCCGGCGAAATCGGCCACAAGCGGCTGATCGTCGTCTACGGCGAACACCCCGACACCAGCACCGACTACATCGCCGAAACCATCGAAACCGTCTACGGCGTCGAAGCCCCCACCCGACGCGGAGTCGGCGCCATCCGACGCGTCAACGTCAACGCCGCGCCCCTCCCCGTCGAGGACCTGGCCGTTCTTCACGAAGTGGGCATCGGCACGTTCCAGGTATTTCAGGAGACCTACCATCACGACACCTACGCCCGCGTCCATCCGGGCAACTTCGTCAAATCCGACTACCGCTGGCGCCTGTACTGCATGCATCGCGCCCTCGAAGCCGGCGTTGACGACGTCGGCATCGGCGCCCTCTTCGGGCTGTACGACTGGCGCTTCGAAACCCTGGGGCTGGTCGCGCACTCGCGCGAACTCGAACACCGTTTCGGCATCGGTCCACACACCATTTCCTTCCCGCGCCTCGAACCCGCCAGCGGATCGGAGCTGACCCGCTCCAGCAAGTACCAAGTTTCCGACGAGGATTTTCGTCGTCTGGTCACCGTCCTGCGCCTGGCCGTGCCCTATACCGGCATGATCATCACCGCGCGCGAGACCGAGCAACTCCGCCGCGACATCATCCCGCTGGGCTGCACTCAAACCGACGCCTCGACGCACATCGGCATCGGCGCCTACGCCGAAGCCTCGGACGACCAGGACGAAAACCGCCAGCAATTCATGCTCGGCGACACCCGCAGCCTGGAAGAACTGGTCCGCGACTTGGCCCAGCAGGGCATCATCACCTCCTTCTGCACCGCCGGATACCGCTGCGGACGCACCGGCGGATGCATCATGGACATGCTCAAGACCGGCAAAGAGGGAAAGTTCTGCAAAATCAACGCCGTACTCACATTCCGGGAATGGCTGGACGACTTCGCCTCCCCCGAAACCCTGCAACTCTGCGAACCGGTCCTGCAAAGCGAAATCGAAGAAATTCGACGGACCTTCCAGCGCCCCTTCTTTGAAACCTTCATGCAGTCCTACAAACGGATCGAAAATGGTGAACGCGACCTCTATTTCTAGATATAGCGCCGAGTGGACGGCTCGGCTAACGGAACTCGGCGACCGCTTCGGCGTGGTGCTCCGCCTCGTACACCGCACCGGGCGGCGACGAGCCTACCTCGCCGGCCGAACCGATCCGGACGTCCCCATGATGGCCGTCCACACCTGGCAAGTCGCCCCCCAACTGGAAGCCGTAGCGTATGCGGACAAGACGCTGCCCGAAGACCAGCAAACAGCCATGGAACGGGAACTCGCCAACCTCTGCAAGACACACAACCAGTAACCCCCGAAGCACCCGAAAATACCCTAGCCTCGAAAGCTTCCGACAGCAACCGAAAAACCCCCGCCGCGCAAAGCGCGGCCAATGACCGCCGCCCCCTCCCAACCACCAAAAGCGCCCTGCTCCGCACAACCTAACACATAACAGCCATCATGCAACAGCATCTTGACCAAATTGCCCCTCGCGACACCCTCTTGTCCGCGCTGCGCGCCGACGATCCCAAACTAAACCGTGCGCTGCGCAACTCCGCGCGGCACATCGCCGACGAAGTGTTCGGACGCGAAATTTTTCTGCGCGGGCTGCTTGAGATATCCAATCTTTGCGCCCGCGACTGCCTGTATTGCGGACTTCGCGCGGGCAACCATGCACTCAAACGCTATCGCATGACCGCGGACGAGATTCTCGTGCGGGCGCACGCCGCCCAAGCCGCCGGCCTGCCGACGGTTGTCCTGCAATCCGGCGAGGGCACCTACTCCGCAGAAGAACTGTGCGACATCGTCCGCCGCATCAAGTCCGAAACCGACCGCGTCGTCACCCTCTCCTGCGGCGAATTCAGCCGCGATGACTACGGGCGACTCCGCGACGCCGGCGCGGACCGCTACCTGCTGCGCCACGAAACAGCCGATCCCGAACTCTACGCCCGTCTCCATCCCGGCTATGACGCCGAGGGACGCCTGCGCTGTCTGGACTTTCTGGCCGAATTCGACTACGAGGTGGGCAGTGGATTCATGATCGGTCTACCCGGCCAAACCGAAGAATCCATGCTCCGGGACATCGAAGTCCTGCTCGAGCGCCGCGTGCACATGGCCGGCGTTGGGCCGTTCATCGCCAATCCGGACACCCCGCTTGCGGACTCCGCAAACGGCAACGTCGAGGTGGTGCTGAACGTCGTCGCGCTGCTTCGCCACGCCTTGCCCGGCTGCAATCTGCCTGCAACCACCGCACTCGACACCCTCAGCAAAACCGGTCGCGAAGAGGGCATCGAAGCCGGCGCCAACGTGGTCATGCCGGGCTTGACCCCGGCCGCCAACCGCGAACTCTACGCCATCTACCCCAACAAACGCTGCAAATCCGAAGATTCGGCCGTGTGCATCCCCTGCACTCGCGCCCGCCTGGCCGCCAACGGCTATCAGATCAGCCACACCAAAGGCTGGTCCCAAACCCCAAACCACGCACCGCGAGAGTTCAGACCAGCACAAGCCGTCAGCGCCTGATGGCTCACGCAAAAAAAACGGGACTACTGGAAATTTCGTGGGTAGCGCTGATTCTCGGGGCAAGCCCCGGTCCATAGCCAGCCCAGGGGCTGCGACCCTGGGTTTTGTATTCGATCAAGGGTTTGCGGGCTTTCAGCCCGGCGTTCCGAACCCATCAAAAATACGGTCGGAGTTCCGCGTAACCGCGGCAGTGGAGGGGCAGCTTTAGCAAGCCGGGCTCCGGGCGGAGGATGAGCAGTGCAGTTTGCGAACCTGCCACCGCCGTCCGTCCGCTCGCTTAAGCTTCGCTGCAACTGCCGTCTAAAGGCGGAACTCTGACAGGTCTACTTCGCGTATCCGCGAACGGTTAAGACAAGTGGATGGCGGGACACAACAAGATATATTGCCGTCACTTTATCAACCTCTGAATTCGGACAAACCGCCATGCAGCCCCTGCTTAGTATTGACAACCTGACTGTCTGCTTCGAAAGCGAAGAGAGCCGCGTGCGCGCCGTCGACCAAGTCAGCCTGGAGCTGCAGCGAGGCAGCGTGCTCGGCCTGGTCGGCGAGTCCGGCTGCGGCAAATCCGTCACGGCCATGTCCATACTGCGGCTGATTCCTCAACCGCCGGGACGATTCGAACAGGGGCGAATCATGTTTGACGACATGGACCTTCTCGAACTGCCCCTCGACCAGTTGCGGAAGGTCCGCGGCCGGCGCATCAGCGTGATCTTTCAGGAGCCGATGACGGCGCTTTCGCCGCTGCAGCGGGTGGTCCGCCAACTGCAGGAGGCGGTTCAACTGCATCGCGACGTTTCCGACCGGGAAGCGGCTGACCTCGCCTTGGAGTGGATGAAAAAAGTTGGCATCCCCGACGCGGAATCAAAGCTAAACGCCTACCCGTTCGAGTTGTCCGGCGGCATGCGTCAGCGCGTCATGATCGCCATGGCGCTGATGCTGCACCCGGAACTAATCATTGCCGACGAACCCACCACCGCCTTGGATGTGACCGTGCAGGCGCAAATTCTCGACCTGCTGCTGCAGAGCAAGGAATCGGAAACCTCCGTGCTGCTGATCACCCACGACATGGGCGTAATCTGGGAGTCCTGCGACCGCGTGGCGGTAATGTACGCCTCGCGATTGGTCGAAGAAGGTCCCGTTCGGCCGTTGTTCAAGAATCCGCTGCACCCCTACACCGAGGGATTGCTCGCCTCCATGCCCGTCCTGCACCGCGCCGATACCGGACGCCTGACCTCCATCCCCGGGCAAGTGCCCTCCCTGAGCAACCTCCCCGCAGGTTGTCATTTTCACGACCGATGTCCCTATGCCTTCGAGCGATGCCGCACCGAACAACCGCCGCTGGTAAAAATCGGCGCCGACCGCCGCGCCGCCTGCTGGCTGGCCAAAGAACGCGCGCGCTCCCAGGAGACAACCCCTTGACCAATCTGCGTGGTTTGGCGGAGTCAGATACTGTAAAAACCTAATGAGTATGCTAATATGATCGTTTATTGTCTTGTTTATCGCTATGAACACAACAGGAATCTTTATGACAACCGGAGGCCGCCGCACTGGACAAGCGGGGCAAACCGTATGTCGTGATTGAGAACCACGACATGCAAAGTACTGAGTCGACTTGCCTTAGACCGGCGTCTGGGCGAAACTCTTGCCCATGATGCAGCGTACGTTCTCTACTGCGATTACCCGCGCAACGCTAATGATCCGGATCGGCAGATGCGGATCATGGCCCGCCATTTGAAAAATAACGGAAAAGGTTAAAGCAAATGAAGAAACCGAACATTCTACTGATTTCCGCCGACCAGATGCGCTGGGATTGCTTGGGGGCGGCCGGCAATCCAGCCATCCAAACCCCGAACCTCGACCGTCTCTCCCGGCGCGGGGTGCTGTTTCGCAACGGATTTACGCCCGATCCGATCTGCGTGCCTGCTCGCGCGTCGATCATGACCGGCAATTATCCGCATGTCTGCACCGGCAGCAAGAAAAACGGCGGACGCATTCGCGACGACCAGCCGTTGCTTACCGAAACGCTCAAAGCGGTCGGCTACCACACGTATGCCCTTGGCAAATTGCATTTCGTCCCGTATTCTCCGCCCGGCGAGCCGCGACTTGTGCATGGGTTCCAACATGTAAAGTTGACCGAGAGCGGGCGTATTTTGAAGCAGTTTGATCCAAAGGGCAACCAGCGGGGTTTGGAGGATTACATCGACTATCTCGCGGATGTGGGCTGGGGCGGCTATTCGCGCGCGCACGGCATTGGCAACAACGACGTGCGCCCGTGTCGGTCGCCGTTGCCTCCGGAGCATCACGTCGATCATTGGATCGCGGACTGCACCATCGACGCCATTGATGAACACCGCACAGAACGCGCCGGTCAACCGTTCTTCATGTGGATGAGTTCACCCAAGCCGCACAGCCCCTACGATCCGCCGAAAGGCTACGACGACATCTATGATCCGCGCGAAATTCCAGCACCGTTCGGCTGGGGCGAGAACGGTGTCGAACAACAGCTGTCAAGCAAGGATCCGGCGATTGACAAGACACGTTTCACGCATGGCGTGGATTCGGTGAGTCCGCAGGCATGGCAAGTAGTGCGCGCCTATTATTACGGTTGCATCACCTTTCTTGACGCCCAGATTGGACGCGTTTTGGATCATCTTGAACGCACCGGGTTGCTGGACGACACGCTGATTCTGTTCACCGCCGACCATGGCGACCTGACCGGTGATTTTGGCTCCTGCTTCAAAACCTGTCATTGCAGCGGCTCGGTGCGCGTACCGTTTCTCGCCGCAGGACCGGGGGTTTGCCAAGGCGAAGTCAGCGATGCGTTGGTCGGGCTGCAGGACATCCTGCCCACCTTTGCGGCCGTTGCCGGCGCAAAGATCAAAGAAGACGTCCAAGGCGTCGATTTGACGCCAGTGTTTGCGAACCCCGCGGTCACGCCGAGAGATACATACTATGCCACCACGACCAGTGATTGCGGCAACTCAGTCATGATCACCGACGGCGTCTGGAAATATGTCCGCAGCGAAGGCGACGGAACCGAGGAACTCTACAATCTAACCGACGATCCGGGCGAGGAAGCCAACCTTGCCAAGGAGTCAAGCCATACCGACAAGCTACGCGAAATGAGGGAAAAACTCAAGATTGAAGCTCGACGCTTGGGGGATACGGACATTTTTGACGGTGAAGATTTCGCAACGCGCGAGATTGACCGCGCCGCTTTTCGGAAGGAACCGCCGACACGCATGGGTTGGCGCTGGTACTGAGAATATCGTCCAAGCCAATCCGCGGAAAGTCGGTCGAACCGCCACTCCATTGGGGCCTCAATCAAAATCAAGGAGGAAAAATGCCGTTCAGGCGGAAGTTTTTGCGAATATTTTTACCGGCGTTCGGAGTTGCGTTCACGGGTGCGGCGGCGCCTGGTCCGATGCTGGCGCTGGTTGTAAGTCAGACATTAGCTCGCGGATTTGACGCGGTTTGGGCGATACTGCTGGGTCACGCGCTTTTGGAGGTTGTGATTGTCGGCGCGATATTGGGTGGTTTGTCTCGACCTTTGCGGGACTGTCGCGTACGCGGTGTTCTTGGTTTGGTTGGCGGCTTGGTAATGTGTTGGATGGGGTGGGATTTATGGGTTCACGCGAAATCCGCAACGTTGGTTGGCATGACGAATCGGGACGTTTTAGGTTTGCTGTCGTTGGTGGGCGCGGGTGCTGGGGTTTCGTTGTCGAACCCGTATTTCACGGGTTGGTGGGCGACGGTTGGCAGCGGCAATCTTGCGGCATTGGGCGTACGCGGCACTGGTGATGCGGGGCATTTTCTGCTGGGGCACGAATTGGGGGACGTGGTATGGTACGTGTTTGTCGCCGCCGTGCTCCTGACTGGACGCCCGTGGCTTACCGACAGCGTATATCAGAATCTACTGTTCGCCTGCGCTGCGGTGATTGGTCTGCTCGGGCTGGGGTTTGTTGCCCTGGCGCTGCGCTATGTCGCGATACGGAGACGCGAAGCGGAAACTGATTGAAATATGGACATCTGAACGCATGAAAAACCGCATTGATACCGCCTTTGCAAAGTGTCGCTCCGAGCAGCGCAAAGCCTTGGTTTTGTTTGCTGCCGCCGGCGATCCGTCGCTGCCCTTCACGGAAAAATTGCTGCCCCGCCTAGCCCAAGCCGGGGCGGACGTCCTGGAGGTCGGGGTGCCGTTTTCCGATCCGATCGCCGATGGGCCCACCATCCAGGAGGCCAGTCAGCGAGCGCTGGCCGCCGGCGCCAACCTGGAGGATATTTTAAGCATGATCGGATGCCTTCGCAACAACGGCCTGCAAACTCCGATTGTCCTGTTCAGCTACTATAACGTGCTGCTGCAGTACGGTGTCGAGTCTCTGGCCGCACGCGCCTCCGAAGTGGGCGTAGACGGATGCCTGGTGGTGGATATGCCGGCGGAGGAACGCGGTGAACTGCAGCCCCTGATCGAAGCCCGCGGCATCCACTGGATCAACCTGGTGGCGCCAACCACGCCCGGCGAGCGCATGAAGGAGATGCTGGCCAACGCCCGCGGTTTCACGTACTTTATCACAGTCAAAGGCGTCACCGGCGCACGAGCAACTCTGCCCGATGATGTGCGCGCGCACGTCGAGGAGGTGCAACGTCACAGTCCCGCTCCCGTGGTGGCCGGCTTCGGTGTCTCGTCGCCGGAAATGGCACGCACGGTGGGCGCGGCCGCGGACGGCGTCGTGGTCGGCAGCGCCCTGATCCGAACAGTTCAGGAGGGCGACAGCGAGGCCGACGCGCTGAACCGAGCCGAACAATTTGTGCGCGAACTCCGCAACGGGATGGATTCCTAAGCAAACCACCGTTTTTTGGCAAAAAAATGGTGGGCAAAAAAATGATTTTAGCAACATATCCATCTTTTGCCAGCCATTTTTTTGCCATTTTTTTTGTTTGACTGTATTTGAGTGGAGCAGACATGAGTTTTTGCGTAGTACATGCGGACGGGACGACGGCGGCTAGAACCGGAATTTTGCGAACCTCGCACGGCGAAGTCCGCACACCGGTTTTTATGCCGGTCGGCACTCAGGCCACCGTTAAGACCCTGTCTCCGCAGGACCTTTTGTCCCTGGAAGCCGAAATCATCCTCGGCAATACCTATCATCTGAACATTCGTCCCGGCACCGAGATCATCCGCAAGGCTGGAGGGCTGCACCGGTTCATGGCCTGGGACGGGCCGATTCTAACCGACAGCGGCGGCTACCAGGTGTTCAGCCTGGCAAAGTTGCGTCGGATCACGCCCGACGGTGTCCATTTTCAATCGCATGTGGACGGCACGGCGCTGTTTTTGGGGCCGGTCGAAGCTATGCGAATTCAGCACGATCTCGGCTCGGACATCGCCATGGCTTTCGATGAATGCACACCCTACCCCGCCACCCGCGAGGAGGCGGAATCCTCCTTGGATCTGACCTTGGAGTGGGCGCGTGTCTGCCTCGAACAGCCGCGACCGGCAGGGCAGCTCGTCTTTGGAATCGTCCAAGGGGGGATGCACGAGGATCTGCGCCGGCGCAGTGCGCTAGAGTTGATTGCCCTAGGATTTGACGGGTATGCGCTAGGCGGTTTGAGCGTAGGCGAGCCGCAAACGGAGATGAGCCGAATCACTCGCGCCACGATTCCCTGCCTGCCTGAAGACCGCCCGCGCTACCTGATGGGTGTGGGAACGCCGCCGCAGATTGTCGACGCGGTCTCTGCCGGCGTGGACATGTTCGATTGCGTGTTGCCTACGCGCGTGGGTCGAAACGGCAGCGCATACACCGACCGCGGCATGGTCCAGATCAAGGCGGGACGCTTCAAGGACGATTTCTCGCCCATC
The DNA here is from genome assembly GCA_048616755.1 of Verrucomicrobiota bacterium. GTDB lineage: Bacteria > Verrucomicrobiota > Lentisphaeria > Oligosphaerales > CAZSBQ01 > CAZSBQ01. The sequence continues at coordinate 349 of JBMCIU010000019.1, read as the reverse complement.
GCCGAATCCTGCACCTGCTATGCCTGCAGAACTTTCACGCGCGCCTACATCCGACATCTGCTGAACGTCAATGAAATCCTCGGCCTTCAGCTGATGACCCTGCACAATGTCCACTACTACATCACACTGATCAAGCGAATCCGAGCGGCCATCCAGGAAAACCGTTTTGGGTCGTTTCGCGATCAATTCCTCAAGCAGTATTGCCTCAATCCGTGAGAAAAGCGTCCATAGAGATGATCAGACCACTGTGCGCCCGGCTTCCTGCTTCAGAATTCTTGATGTCCAGGAAGATTTAACGGTACCATTTTGATTCTTAAATGTTGAATGATGAATTTTGAATCCTGAATTT
>JBMCIU010000018.1:0-12987 GCA_048616755.1 Verrucomicrobiota bacterium | reverse complement strand
CCTCGGTGGCGTCAAAGGGAAGCTCGACGACGAATTCGTTAAAGAACGGCATGTCGAGGGGGTTAACGCCGTCGATGGCGGCCAGTTGTTCGCGTGTGTATGCTGCTTTTGCGGCGCAGGTTTCGGCGAGTTTGCGGAATCCGCGTTGTCCGACGGCGGTCATGTATGCGGTGGCGGCCAGTGCGCAAAGTCCTTCGTTGGTGCAGATGTTGGATGTAGCCTTTTCGCGCCGGATGTGTTGTTCGCGTGTTTGCAGGGTTAGGGTGTAGGCGACATTGCCGTCGGCGTCGGTTGTGCGTCCGACCACACGTCCCGGCATTTTGCGCAAGTGTTTTTTGCGCGTGCTCAGGAAGCCCAGGTATGGGCCGCCAAAGGAGAGGGGCAGTCCGAGGGACTGCCCTTCGCCGGTGACAATGTCAAAGCCCATGTCGCCCGGTGGCGTCAGCAGACCGAGGGCTACGGGGTAGGTTGAGCAAACGGAAAGGATTTTTTTCTTGGCCGCCGCTTCGGTCAGCCAGCTGAAGTCTTCGATCGCACCGAAAACGTTTGGATACTGAACCAGGATGCAGGCGGTGTCTTCGGTTAATTCGCGCTCGACCGCCTTGCGGGAGCTGAGTGTTCGCGCGTCCGTGATTCTCAGCTCGATGTCCAGATTGCGGCAATAGCAGCGGATCATCGCCAGGTAGATCGGCGACACCGAGCCGAGAACCACCGCGCGTCTGCGTCGACTAATGCGCACGGCCATCATCATGGCTTCGAACAATGCCGTTCCACCGTCGTACATGGAGGCGTTGGCCGCTTCCATATTGGTCAGTCGGCAAATTCCGGATTGGAATTCGTAGATGGACTGGAGGGTTCCCTGGGATGCTTCCGCCTGGTAGGGGGTGTACGCGGTGTAGAATTCGCCGCGTCCGAGGACTTCCTGCACGACCGGCGGGATGTAGTGATCGTAGAACCCGTTGCCGAGGAAGCAGGTGAGGTCGCTGGCGTTTCGATCGGCCAAGGTTGCGAGAAAGCGGCTGACCTCAAATTCGGAGCGCCCTTTCGGTAGGGCGTTGAGGTTGGGGGCCGGTTCGGATACGCCCGCATTCTCCCAGAGTTGGTCCATGCTGCTTACGCCGATGGCGCTGAGCATCTGTTGCTTTTCGGTTTCGGTCAGAGGAATGTAGGGCATACTATGTCTCCGTAGGCTGCGGTCGTTCGGACTCAAATGTTGACTGCTGAATTTCGAATTCTGAATTTTGATATTCAGCGCCACTTCACCAGTCAAGATTTATTATTTTGCTGCCATCACTATTTTCCGGCAAATCGCTCCATTCAAGCAATAGAGATCAACGATTTCTGAAATTCAGAGGGGGGTTAGGATTTGGATGCACCGCTGCGATAAAAGGGCAGCTCGGCAATTCGTCCTGGAAGTGAGCGCTTTTGGGAACGCCCCACTAGACACTCCGCGTCCGTTTTTGGGGGTGTGCCGCCCTCGACGTAACCGAGCCCGATAGCCACGCCGACCGTTGGTCCGAACGAGCCGGATGTCACTGTGCCGATGGCTATGCCGTCGGGCGAGAAGATGCTGTCGCCCTCGCGCGCCGCGCGTCGACTTTCCAGTTGGAATCCGATTAGGTGCCTGCTCGGCGTACTGTTCAGCACTTCACATCCGACAAACCGGCGTTCGCGGGGGCGCAGAACCCAGTCGAACCCCGCTTCGAGGGGAGTCACGCTGTCGTCCAAATCGTGTCCGTACAGGGGGAGTCCGGCTTCAAGCCGCAGGGTGTCGCGCGCCCCCAAGCCGGCGGGCTCAACCGCCTCGCAGTTCAATAGCCGGAGCCAGAGCGCCTCCGCGTCTTCGGCGGGCAGGTATATTTCAAATCCGGCTTCGCCCGTGTAACCGGTGCCGCTGACGAGAATCTCGCGACCTTCCAGCGAGACCGATTTGCACCGAAAGCGTTGCGGCTGCTCCTCTTTCGGCAGGCCCAGCGATGCTAGTACGGCTTTGCTTTCCGGCCCTTGCAGGTCCAACTTGCCGGTTTGATCCGAAACGTCAACCACTTGTAGGGCGTTGCCGACGCGTTCGCGGATGGTCGCGCCGTCCCGCTCGCGGGTGCCCGCGTTGCCGACCACAAAGAACTCGTTGTCGGCCAAGCGGTAGACAATCAGGTCGTCAAGAATTGTGCCTTGTTCGGAGAGCAGGAAGTTGTATCGGCAGATGCCGGGTTTTTGGTCCGCGGTGCCGCGAGCGAATACCGAGTCCAGGAGTGTAGCGGCATTCGGGCCGGAAATCCTGAATTCCGCCATATGGCAGGTGTCGAACAGGGATGCGCGGGCGCGGGTGTGTCGATGCTCGGCAAGAATCCCCTTCTCGTACTGAATAGGCATTTGCCAGCCGGCAAAGGGGGCAAGCCGAGCATGGAGCGCGCAGTGAGAATTGTTCAGCGGCGTTACGCGGAGATTGGATGGGGTGTGTTCAGGCATAATACTCTCGGTTTCACGTCTGCATACGGAGGACAAAGCCAGCGCGAACCAACAGCGCGACTGTGTCGAAAAAACTCAACCGACAGCCATATGCAGAAGCGAATATTGATGGAACGGAAAAGTGCATGACTATACCACCGGACAAGCAAAAAGCAAGGACACAAATGAGAGACTCGACACATAATTGCTCCACCGGCACTCAAAATTCAATAATTATTATCGGTATTGCTGCGTGCTATCAACGCGCTCTGAGCATTAAAGTTCCGAGAATGAAAGACTCGTTATCCGTTTGTTGTCGTGCGCTATCGCCTGCAAACGAAATGAATGACCGGGTTGGGAAAAGAACAGTTCTGCGGTACATTATTTACGAAGATATTCGATGTCCTAGATCTTCGCTGCAGTTTATGACTGCTCTATGAATGACCGCAATTTAGCCAATGGAACTCCTATGGAGGATCATCGACGTACAGTTCGAGCAGTAAAGGGAACTGGAGTGCCGTTCTTTTGGCGGGCAGCGCTCGCCTTCTTGTTTGCGTTACCCATTGCTGCACAGGACAATGACGTGGACGAAGAAGCGGTGATCCGCTCAGCGGCCGAGGTGGATTACCCGTCGTTCAGCATCGTGGATGAGAATGACCGCGCGGACGGATTTTCCGTCGAGTTGATGCGGGCGGCGCTCGCTAAAATGGGGCGCGCAGTGACATTCCGCACCGGACCTTGGTCGGAAGTGCGCGGCTGGTTGGAGCGCGGCGAAGTGGACTGCCTGCCGCTGGTGGGACGGACTCCAGAACGAGAAGAGCTCTTCGATTTTACGGTGCCCTACCTGACCATGCACGGGGCCATTGTTGTTCGCGAAGATACGGAGGACATCCGCGGGCTCTCCGACTTGCGCGGCCGCCGTGTCGCCGTAATGAAGGGCGACAACGCGGAAGAGTGCCTGCGCCGCGAGGATCGCGAACTCGAAATCGTCATCACGCCTACGTTCACAGACGCTTTTCACGCCTTGGCCGAAGGGCGCTGCGACGCTGTCGTCGTTCAGCGACTGGTCGCCCTGCGGCTGCTCAATAAAACGGGTTTGTCCGACCGACTGCGCATAGTCGAGCGCCCGGTCACCGATTTTGCTCAGGATTTCTGCTTTGCGGTCAAAGCTGGTGACCGGGAAATGCTGGCGCTGCTGAACGAAGGTTTGGCATTAGTCGTGGCCGACGGCACGCAACGCCGATTGCACTCGAAATGGTTCGCTCAGCTGGAGTTGCCCGCAAATCGGCCCATTGTCATCGGTGGCGACCACAACTACCCGCCGTTCGAGTTTTTGGACAAGGATGGACGCCCGGCGGGCTACAACGTGGATTTGGTCCAGGCCGTGGCCGATGCCGCCGGCCTCGATATCCATATCCGCCTCGGATCGTGGCCCGAGATAACGCGCGCTCTGAAACACGGCGAAATCGACGTTCTCCAGGGAATGTTCTATTCGCCCGAACGCAACGAGACTTTCGACTTTTCCCCGGCGCACCATATCAATCACTACGTTGCCGTCGTCCGCCGCGAATCCGGGCCGCCCCCCACGGATGTCGCCGGCTTGGCAGGCAAACAACTCGTCGTGCAGAGGGGCGACATCATGCACGAGTTCAGCCGTAAACACGATCTCACTGACCAGCTCACGCTCGTCGATGCGCAGGAAGATGCTCTCCTGGACGTCGCGGAGGGGAGGAGCGACTGTGCACTGGTGGCTCGCATGACGGCGTTCTACTGGATCGAACACGAAGGTTGGGACAACTTGGTCGTCGGTCGGACACCGTTGCTCTCGCCCGAGTACTGCTTCGCGGTATCTCAAGATCATCAGGCGCTGCTGGCCGAGTTCAGCGAGGGGTTGGCCGCCGTCAAGGCGAGCGGCGAGTACCGACGCATACAGCAAAAGTGGCTGGGCGTTTACGATGAACGCACGTTCGGCTGGCGCGACGCGGTCAAGTATGTTGTCTGGATTGCCGGCCCGCTGCTGCTTGTCGCGCTGCTTGCGCTGCTGTGGTCGTGGGGGCTTCGCCGGCAGGTAGCTCGACGCACAGTCGAACTGCGCGAGCAGGAAACCTTTCTCCGCACCGTCCTGGACAATCTCCCCGTCGGCGTAGCGGTCAATTCGGTTGAGCCGTGCGTCAACTTCGACTACATGAACGACCTGTTCCCGGCGATCTATCGCACAAGCCGCGAAGCGCTCTCGGTGCCGGACGCATTCTGGCAGTCTGTTTACGGCAATGACCGTTTCAGTCGTGAGCTGCGCGAACGCGTGCTGCAGGATTGCGCCAGCGGCGATCCCGCCCGCATGGTCTGGACCGATGTACCCATTGCGAGGAAAGGCGAGGAGACTACCTACATCACCGCGCGCAATACGCCGATCCCGGGAACGGATCGCATGATTTCGAGCGTGTGGGATGTTACCGAACGCAAGCGAAACGAGGCGCGCATCGAGCGCCTGAACCAGGTGCTGCGCGCGATTCGCGACGTGAACCAGCTCATTACCCATGAAAAGAACCGCGACGCGCTGCTGCAACGCTCGTGCGAGATCCTTATCTCCACGCGTGGCTACCGCAGTGCCTGGGTGGCCCTGCGTGATGCGGAAGGCAGGGTGGAAGCTGCATATGAATCCGGTATCGGCGAGGGGTTCTCGAAGATTCGGGCCAAACTGGACAACGGCGACTGGCCCGTCTGCTGCCGCCAGGCATGGGAACTCCCGGACGGCATCGCGCCAATTTACAATACCAACAGTAATTGCAGCACCTGCCCTCTGTCGCACACCTATTGTGACGCCGCTGCCCTGGCCGGTGTGCTGCGCCACGAGGATCGCGAGTTCGGGGTGTTGGTTGTCGCCCTGCCAAGGGAGGTGGCCGACGATCCGGAGGAACAATCCTTGTTCCGCGAATTGGTCGGCGACGTGGCCTACGCGCTGCGCGCCATAGAAAACGCGCAGCGCAGCCGCGAGGAAGAAGAGAAGCGGAAGTCCCTCGAATCGCAGCTCCAACAGGCCCAGAAAATGGAATCGGTGGGGCGTCTGGCCGGTGGCGTGGCCCACGATTTTAACAATCTGCTGATGGGCATCATGAACTATGCCGAGCTGTGCCGCGAGAATGTCGGCGCCGAACATCCGGTACGCGAGTGGCTCGACGAAATTACTCAAGAGGCCGAACGCTCTGCAAAACTGGCCAGACAATTGCTCGCGTTTGCCCGCAAGCAGACCGTCGCCCCCAAAATACTTGACCTCAACGAGGTCGTCGAGGGTATGCTCAAGATGCTGCGCCGCCTGATCGGCGAGGATGTCGATTTGGTTTGGCAGCCCGGCACCGGTCTGTGGCCAGTGAAGCTCGATCCCGGGCAGATCGACCAGATCCTTGCCAACCTCTGCGTCAATGCGCGAGACGCCATCGGAGGTGTGGGCAAGTTGACTATTGAGACCGAGAACGCAACTATTGACGAGAAATACTGTGATAGCCGAGCCTACTTTAAGCCCGGCGAGTACGTTGTGCTGGCGGTTAGCGACGACGGTTGCGGCATGGACCCCGAGACGCTAGAGAACATCTTCGAGCCGTTCTACACCACCAAGGGCGTTGGCGAAGGCACCGGACTCGGCCTGGCTACGGTCTATGGTATAGTCAAGCAGAACGAGGGCTTCATTAACGTCTACAGCGAGCCGGGCAAGGGTACCACTTTTCGGATCTACCTGTCACGCTGCGAGCGCAGCGCGGAGGAGCCGAGGGAGACCGTGGCGCCGACCGAACATCACGGCGGCACCGAAATCATCCTGCTGGTCGAGGACGAGAAATCTATTCGCGTCACGGCCGCCGCCTTCCTTGAGAGGCTCGGCTACACAGTCCTGGCAGCGGATTCGCCCGAGGCGGCCCTGCAACTGGCTTCCGACCATCCGGACAACATCGACCTGCTGATTACCGACGTAGTCATGCCCGGCATGAGCGGACGTGACCTGGCCGAAAAGCTGGCGCCCGACCACCCCGCGATGAAGGTGCTCTACATCTCCGGCTACACCGCCAACGTCATCGCTCACCGCGGTATTCTCGACACAGCTGTCACCTTCCTCGCCAAACCCTTCACCCGCGACGACCTCGCCGCAAAGGTCCGGGAGGTTCTGGGGTCCGAGTAAACTACAGGGCTCGGCCCCCGCGCTCGAGCCGGAGCTGACGTCGGGGCGCCGCTGCAGAGAAAGATGCCGCCGGTTTGTATCTGGTATATTTCAAGGGCTACCCCGCCGCTAACGAAATATATCCAATGCATTATATTGTTCCGAACTTCGAGCCCCCCCTCGGGGTGACGGTACGGCGGTCGTATGAACTCGTCGGCGTGTCACGTGAATTGAGATAGAAAATGGGTGAAAAAATGAAAACTTGGATTGAGCCCGATGTTCTGGTCGTCGGCGCGGGCGCTGCCGGGTGGCCCGCGGCGATCGGCGCGGCGCGCCAAGGCGCATCTGTTGCGCTGCTCGACGACGACCCGGTTCCCGGCGGCGCCGCCGTGGACCAATACGTGTCGATGCCCGACGGCGGGCCGCGCTCGGGATTGGTCGCGGAGTATTTGGCGCAGCTCGAAACGCGGTTCCCGCTAACCGAGCGTCCGATAGACAAGTGGTACTACTTCTGGTATATGCCTGCGGATATTTTGCGTGTGGTCCATGAACTGTTGGTTGCCGAAGAACGCATCCGATTGCTGTGCCCGGCCGCTGCGAGCCGCCTGACGACCACCGACGACGGCCGAGTTACCGGAGCGATTGTCCCCGATGTGTGCGGTCGAGACCGCTGGATTCGGGCGCGAATGACGATTGACGCCACCGGCTCGGGTGCGCTTTGCGAAGCTGCGGGATGCGACGTGCGCTACGGTCGCGACTCGAAGTCGGATTTCGGCGAGTCAATCGCACCTCCCGAACGCTCCCCGGAAGTACAGCAATGCACGTGGATGTACATCAGTCACCGACTTCCCGGCGGCGACGCAGACTGGATCCCACGCGGTCTCGAATCCGGCTACTGCACGCACGGAGACCGGCACGAGCCCGGCGCCGTGGCGCGTCAGGCCGGCACATATCTGCACTGGGGCTGCCGGTTGGACTGCCGCGACACGCGCGACCCTATTGCCCTGGCGGAGGCTCAGCGCGAGGGCTTGGCACAGATGCAGCCGGATCTTGATGAATTGCGGCAACATGGCTATGTGGTGCATCTCGCGCCCAAGCTGGGGGTCCGTGAACAACGCCGCGTCATGGGCGAGTATGTGGTCACGGCCAATCACATGTTCGACGGCATCATCCCGGATGACACCGTCCTGGTCAATTGGCGCTCAATCGATATCTGGAAAGAAGGCGTCTCGCACATTGGCGCGTATCCCGAGGTGCAACCCTACGGCATTCCTTACCGCGCCCTGATTCCACTGCATCTGGACAACCTGCTGGTGGTCGGCAAGCATATGAGTGGCACACACTTGGCGATGGCCTCGTATCGCGTCCAGTGCCTGCTCGGTCACCTGGGCCAGGCGGCGGGCGCCGCCGCCGCCCTGTGCGCGCAGCGTGAAATTGAACCCCGACGACTGGATTTTGACGATATCAAGCCAGTGTTGACGGCACCGCCGCAGAACCTCAAGACAAACCAATATCCCGAATAACAGACAAAGCCTGTCCGGAAACTATTTGAACGAATTGAAAAACTCCACATTGGGATCGATCTTGACCATGGCGAAGTATTCGGCGTCCTTGAGCATGGCAGTGCCGTCGCTGGGCAAAACCGAGGGTAGGGCGGAGGTGGGAAGGGTGAACTCCGCGCCCTCGTCGGTGACGAGCCGGACGGCCTGGGAATCCACCCGCGCCTGGCCGTGCAAGCATTGCAGACGAACTCGTTCGCTTTCCGGATCAACGACTTTCACGAACACTACGCAAAAGCGACTGCCTTCAATGTGTTTGAGTCGGGAGGGGGTCATAAGCATTTCCGTAACCGTTCACGGTTCTGAGTTCTGAGTTCTGAGGGTTACTCATTTCCAAGGTTTTGTCTGTTCTGTTATGTGCTTTGAAGCTACCGCCCGCGAATGGCACGCAGCAGGTCCACTGGGTCACGACAGCCGAGAACGAGGGAGGTTCCCGTGTAGACGGCGCCCAGCACAGCCAAAGGGACGAGTGTGTGGACCAGTCGCGTGCCAAACACGGCCCCCTCCGGGAGGGCATCGAGACCGAACGCGGCGGACACCGCAACGGCGGCCGCCACACCCGCGATGCCCGCCGAGACAATCCGCGCAACGTGCGTCCCAAATCCCGTAAAGGCCGCTTTCTCCATGGTGCGGCGCGCCAAATGCAGTAGAATAAGCACGTTGACCCACGATGCGATGCTCGTGGCCAACGCAAGCCCTCCCTGGCGCAGAAACGGCATGAGTGACAGGTTCAGGACAAGATTCAGCACCAGGCAAATCACGGCGACGCGAACCGGCGTGCGCGTATCCTGCGCGGCATGAAAAGGCGTGACCGCAACCTTCGCGCAGGCGAAGGCCGGAATGCCCGGCAGATAAAAAAGCAGGGCGTACACAGTCTCGCCGGTATCGGCGGCATCAAACGCGCCCCGCTGAAAAAGCAGGGATACCAAGGGGGTGCGGACGACGAGCAGCCCCAGCGCGGCGGGGACGGCGAGAAACACCACTTGGCCCAATGCAGCACGAAGATGATCGGCCATTTCGTCCAGCTTGCCTGCCGCCCAAGCTCGGGAAAGCATCGGCAGGGAAACCACTCCCAGGGCCACGCCGAACAGCCCGACCGGCAAATACACAAGCCGCTGACTGTAATACAGCGAGGTAATGGCCTCGCTGCCCAACCAGCCGGCCAGAAGTCGGTCAAGCAGGATATTTAGCTGCATCACTCCGACGCCAATCATCACCGGGGCCATCAATCGGGCCACCCGGCGGGTATCCGCATGTCGGCGTTCCATGCGCGGACGGAATCGGCACCCCAGTTGCGAACATCGCACCCCGTGCAGCAACACTTGTCCCACTCCCGCCGCCAAGGCGGCAAGCGGAAGAACTCGAATGCGCTGCTCCGGTGTTTCGCCAAACCACGGCGAGACTAAAATTGCCCCCCCGATCAAAAACAAATTCAGCAGAAGAGGCGAGAACGCAGGTACCCCAAAGCGGCCCAGCGTATTTAATGCCGCCCCCAGTGCCGTGCCGGCCGCGATCAGGATTGCGTACGGCATGATGATGGGCAACAGGTCCAGTGCAATCCGGTACGTGGGGTTCGAGACAACCGACCGAAGGGGAAACGAAATCCCCACAATCAGCGCAACCACTAGTGATACCACCACAAGCAGGCTGCCGATGATTACGGTCGCGGAACGCCACGCAGCAACCCTCCCTTCCGTCTCCAGGCGCTCGCTGAAAATCGGTACAAAAGCCGAAGAAAACGCCCCCTCGGCAAACAGCGCGCGCAATAGGTTCGGAATGGTGAATGCAAAAATCCAGCCGCCCATCGCTGCCCCCGTGCCCCAAATCGACGCCAAAACAATGTCGCGCACCAACCCCAAAATCCGGCTGACAAGAATGCCGGTGCTGATCAATATCATGGGCTTGTGGACGGTTTCGCTCATGCATTCAGAGTTTTCGTGGGACATCGCAGCATCCGAGTTCCAAGGGCATCGTGGTTTCGCACTCAGGATGACTTTGGCTTAGGTTTTTTTTTGATCGTCTCATGCAGAGCGTTGATGAGCCGTTCGGGCTCGTACGGTTTCTCCAAAACATCGCTTGCGCCCAAGTTTTCGAACTCCTTGCGAATCTCCGCCGCGGCAAAGCCGGTGGAGATGACGATCCCGACAGTTGGATCAATGGCCTGAAATTGACGCAGAGCTTCGCGTCCGTTCATTCTGGGCATGTTGAGGTCGAGAATGACGGCTTGAATGTCCTTGTGTTTCGCTTGAAAGATATCGACGGCTTGCTCTCCGTCCGCGGCCGTCACGACTTCAAACCCATTTGCCGTGAGATACCGCCGGCAGATGTTGAGGACAATCGGTTCGTCGTCCACAACCAGCACCCGTGCTTTGCCGCTCTCAAGTGAGGTGGCTGCACTCGGTACTTTCGGGCGCGTTCTGGTTTCTTCCGCCGTTTCCCGCACGGCGGGAAAGAGCAGGCGGATGCGGGCGCCGCCGGCGAGGGGGGCTTGCACTGCGATGGCGCCTGAATGTCCGCGCATAACCCCCAGTACGGTGGATAACCCGAGGCCGCGTCCGGTGAATTTGGTCGAATAGAACGGATCGAATACCCGGTGGCGCAAGTCCTTGGGGATGCCGGGACCGGTGTCTTCCACTTCAATCCAGAGAAGCGTTTGGTCGGGGTTTTCACGGTTCAAAAACGAAAATACGATGCCTTCAGTTTCCGCCAAGGTCGATTGCCCCGCACGCAGCGCGACCTTTCCCGGTTCGTCGTCAAGAGCTTCCCAGGAGTTGACCAGCAGATTCATCAGGGCCTGACGCAAATGGTCGGCGTCGGCTACGAGCGGCGGAAGGGTGTCGGGAATTTCGAAGTTGAGCTCGACATTGGTCGGCGATGAAGGAGTGACCACCGGCTTTATGTCATCTGTCAGCTCGGACAGGTCTACGCTGGCGAAACGGAAATGATGTCGCCCCGAGTAGGTCAGCATCTTGTTGGTCAAATCGCTGGCGCGCCGGGCGGCGTCCCGGATTTGGTCGAGATATTCGCGGGCCGGGACATCCTTGTCTAGTTCCATCAGTGCCAGCGAGGCATTGCCAAGGATTCCCATCAGCAGATTGCGGTAATCATGCGCGATGCCTCCCGCGAGACATGCGAGGCTTTCGGCGGCCTGGGCGCGTTGCACTTCGGGGTTTTCGGCATCTCGTTCGCGTTGTTGGCGGCGCGCTTCGGTCACGTCCCTCAGGGTTGCCACGTGCGCGAGGTTGCCCGCCCATTGAGCGTTTACCGCCTGGACTTCCAAGATGTGCGGCTTGTTGTCGATCATGATGTCGCGGTCGACAAGTTGTTCCGGTGTAATCCGCACCGGGGAGGGGCTGTGCTCAAGCTCGCTTCGAGTCTTCCCGAGGCACTGTCCGGCGGCGGGGTTGGCATATTGTACGATCCCGCTTTCGTCCACGACCAAGATCGCTTCGGGGGTTTGGTCGACCAAAATGCGGAATTGATTTTCTCCCTCGGGGCCTTGCCCGAGATGGCGGATAAGAGAATCCTGAGTGCGCTTGCGTTCCACTGCATAGCGGATGATACGCCAGATATTCGCGGCGGACACCGTTCCCCGCACCAGATAGTCCTGCGCGCCTTTATGTATGGCCTGCACGCCCAGATGCTGGTTGTCCACGCCGGTCATGACGAGAATCGGCAGATGGGGCGCCTGGTGCGCCAGTGCCCCCACGCAGTTGAACTGGTCGGGTTCGGCCAGCGCGAAATCCAGAAAAACTACGTCAAACCGGCGCTCATCGAGAGCGGACAGTATCTCTTCCGTTGTCGAGCAGTGATGCAGCGTGAAGCGAATGTCCGGACTGCTTTCCAGTAGTTTGCGAAAAAAACGAGCATCCTGCTCGCTGTCTTCGGCAAGAAGGATTCTCCAATCGCGTTCGGTGGCGTTGCTTTCAGTATGAGCGTCCATGATGGATGCCTCCGAATGAATGATTTGCCGCATGCGGGTTCGGCGTCCGCATGCGCTGCAACGATGTCGCGCCTTAGCACACTAGTACAGCGGCGCGTTTCGCTCGGAAAACAAGCGAAGGACTTCGCGACAGTCCGAGCGCAAGATTCCCTGTTGCATGGATATTCCGCGACGGCCCAGTTCGCGTTTCCAAGAACGGGGTAATGGGCCTTCATCAAATCCTGCAACGGCTTGAATGTCTTGTCGGCCGGCGCCGAAGACCAAGTGCGATATGCCGGCCCAGAAAAGCGCGCCGTAGCACATGGAACAGGGCTGGGCCGTGGTGTACAGCGCATAGCGCCCGCATTGGTCCAGGCGCGGAGCGGCTACCGCAGCCTGCGCGCGCGCAAGTGCTACAATTTCAGCATGAGCGACCGAACAGCACGATAAAACTACCACGTTGATCCCCGCGGCCGCTAACCGACCCGTGTCCATATTGAACACCCCCGCCGCAAAGGGACCGCCGCCTTGCTCCTCAACGTTGCGACGAGCCAGGGAAACCAAGTATCGCATCCGGTTTTCCTCCCCCCTGATTTCCTCGCCATCTCGGGCGGATACCCAGGCAGGCACGGGAATTTCAATGTTTGCGCGAGAACTCAAAATACACCCTTGCGCTCAATTTTTCTACATGTGGGTTACTTTACAATAAAGATATCATAATTTCGCGCGATGACAAGCGCAACTCCCCATTAAACCACTTGGAATCTCGGGGCTCCTCGCGCCGAACCCTCGGCAGGGGAAACGTGGTTCCCCCTGCACCCCCCATGGAAGGGTAGCCGCACCCCCATTGCGAAGGTTTGACAGGAGTCCAACCACCGGGCTGCCCGGACACCCCCGGGTGAGACTGAAAA
>JBMCIU010000017.1:0-13280 GCA_048616755.1 Verrucomicrobiota bacterium | reverse complement strand
GAAGCACAGTGCCTTGGTGACGACTACTACCGGGAAAGAAATCGCCTGAGTTCATGCGGCCGACAAGACTGATGGGGTCTTTTTTTTGGCGCATCCGTATGACGATTCCGAGAATCATATGCGCATTAGTAAAATAAAACGTGTATTGCCAACCGGCAGCGAAACAGTTCGAAAAGAGCAGGAGAAAATAGACATGACGAGTAGCTGGCGTCAAATCGGGGGCACGGCTGTGGCGGCGGTTTTTGCGGCGCTGCAGACCGTTGGTCAGGATGCTGTTAACGGTCCGGAGCAAGCCGCGGAGACGTCCGGGAGGGCGCGCGAATTGGAGACGGTGGTGGTGTCGGCATCGCGCTCGAAGACGTTGGTCTTCGATTCACCGGCAAGTGTCACGGTCCTTAACCGCGAGCACATTGCGGCATCGCCCTTCGAGCGTGTGGAAGACATTGTTCGCAGCGTTCCCGGTGTGTACAACTTCCGCCATTACGGTCTGCAGCGAAACGGCATTGTCAGTCCGCTTAGTATGCGCGGTGTCGGCAAAAACAAGGTGCTGTTCATGGTGGATGGGGTACCCCAGAACGACAACTTCAACAACGCCATTTCATGGGTGGCCTGGGGACATATCCCCAAGGAGGCGATCAAACGCATCGAGATCGTCCGCGGCCCAACCTCGGCGCTCTACGGGTCCGAGGGGCTTGGCGGCGTCATTAATATCGTCACGGAGACTCCTGAGCTCGAACGAAAGACGTCTATTCGCGCGGAGGCAGGCAGGGCGGACACGTGGTCTGGACATGCGTTTTACAGCCGGAAACGGGGCGATGTTGGATTGACGGTAGCCGGCGGATATGAAGACAGCGACGGGTTCCACATGGTGGATGATCCCTCGGCGCATGAACTCAAGCGCCATCGCAAGGCGGGCAAGGTTTTCGGCAAGCTGACCTACGACGCGTCGCCGTCTACGGACATCTCTCTCGCCGCCCTGGTGTACGATCATGAAACGGGGAAGGGGCGCAAGTTTTTCTATGACGAACTGTTGCTTGATCAATACTGGCTCAATCTCAACCACCGAGGAGATTCGCTCGACCTCAAGGGGGTGTTCTACCTGAATCGCGCCGATAAAAAAGCCTTCCAGGATACAGCGAAAGACAACTACACGTCGCTGCTCCGCATCGAAGAAATGCCGTCCCTGACCTGGGGCGCCGATCTGCAGGGAACCCAGTCCCTCGGGTCCTCTGCCAGCCTTACGCTGGGCGGCGCCTACAAATCCGTGGCATGGGATTTTGACAATGAATACGTGAACAGCGTCCGGGACGCAGGCGCCAAAGGCAAACAGCAGTTTCTGTCGCCGTTTGCAAACCTTGATGTGAGCTTCTTCGAAAACCGGCTGATTTTGAACACGGGAGCGCGCTACGACTGGTTCGAGACCTCGGACGGGGCCAACTGGGACAGCCAGGGCAGCGCCGGCAAACCACCGTACGACAACGATTTCGATACCACGCGCGACGGCAGCTTCTCGCCCAAGGTTGGCCTTGCCTGGCACCCCGACGACAAAACCACACTGCGGGCATCGACCGGAAAGGGGTTCCGGACACCCAGTCTCTTTGAGCTGTACAAGGTTCACGTGCGTCAGGGGGGGGCTTTTTACCGCGAAGCGAATCCGAATCTGGATCCCGAAGAAATCTGGTCCGTCGATCTCGGCGCGGAACGCTACCTGACGGAGCGACTCTGGGGACGGATGAGCGTTTACCGGTCCTTCGCCAAAGATTATATCGGCAACCGCCTGACCGGGACGGGAACATTCGCCGGCGGCACGAAGACCCGCTACGAATACGAACTCGACAATATCAGCGAAGTGGACATTTACGGGATCGAAACGGAGCTGCGTTGGTCGCCGCGGGAAGATTTGACCCTTTTCGGCAACTACACCTACAACATTTCCGAGGTTAAAGAGGACGAAAACAATCCCGCGCTGGAAGGCAATTACCTGGAGCACGATCCGCGTCACAAGCTACACGCCGGCGTTCTCTACCGGAACCCGCGGGTCATGGATCTGTCGCTGACGGCGAATTATTACGGCGATATCTATTTCGATGGCGAGAACTCATTATATGACAGCGGATATGCGACCGTGGATTTGGCGGTGTCGCGCACATTCGATCACGGCGTCACGGCCTACGTCAACATCGAGAACCTGTTCGACGAAGAGTATGCCATATTTCGTAAAGCAAGCGCCAGCGACACCATCGCACCCGGCACAATCGCCTCGGCCGGAGTGAAATGGAAGTTCTGACCGTAACCAATCTTCCCCCTAACCGTCCGATTTCCGAGCGCTGAACAATCCGAACACTTAATTCAGACACTCACTGTCCACAACTCAGAACGCAGAACGCGGAACTCACAGAACTCGGAACTCAGAACTCGGAACTCGGAACACATAATATGTCAAGCACATTTCTCACAATTTTCTTGCACAGACGGGCATGGAGGCTCACAGCCGTTGCCGTCCTTGTGTTGCTGGCGGCGGCAATCGCCGGAATGCGATTCCAAGGCGGCGGCGGGGATAGCGGAGAACCATCCAGCGACAGCGGTATTCGAGATGCCGCGGGCGGAACGGTCACGCTTCCCGCCGAAGTCGAACGGGTGCTCTGTTCGGGCTCGGGTTGCCTGCGGTTGCTGACCTATCTGCAGGCGCACGACCGGATCGTTGCGGTGGACAGCATTGAAACACGGGGATCTCCCATTGATGCCCGCCCCTATGCCATTGCCAACCCGCAATTCGAGTCCTATCCGGTTTTTGGCGAATTCCGCGGCTGGGACAACCCGGAGCTGATTGCCGGCCTGAGTCCGTCACCCCAACTCATCTTCAAGATCGCCGCCGGTCGCGGACAAGATCCGGCCGGTCTTCAGGCAAAAACGGGCATTCCGGTCATTCCGCTGGACTACGGCAACCTGACGAACCACCGGGAACGCCTGAACGGCTCCTTGCGCCGGATGGCGAGAGTGATGGGCAGCTCGCGGCGCGCCGAAGAGGTCATCGAGTACTTCGACGCCTTGGAGAACGACCTGAGGGAGCGTACGCGGGATGTGCCCGCGGGGAAACGTCCATCCTGTTATGTGGCCGGTCTCGGTCATCGCGGACCGCACGGGGTGCAGTCCACGGATCCGTCGTTTCCGCCGTTTATGTTCACCCACGCGCGAAATGTCTCGGCGGCGTCCTTCAGCGACGACCTGACACATGCCATGATCTCCAAAGAACAGCTTGTGGCCTGGGACCCGGAGGTCATTTTTCTGGATGTCTCCACCTTGCGCCTGCCGAACGACGCCAACGCGCTGGAGCAGCTGCGCCAAGATCCGGTCTACAAGTCGCTGAGCGCGGTACGCAACGACAAGGTGTACGGACTTTTTCCCTCCAATTCGTACAACCGCAATTTCGGCACGATTTTTGCTAATGCCTACTTCGTGGGAAAAACGTTGTATCCGGAAAGGTTTGCGGACATCGACCCCATGGCCAAGGCAGAAGAAATCTCGACATTCCTGAACGGCGGCGCCGCATTTTATGTCCTGAACGAACAGTTCGACGGGCTGCCATTTAATTCGATTGAGATAACCCAGTGAGAACGGCACAATCGCCAACGTCCCCGCCAACCATTGCCGGAAATTCAAAACCCGCAACGTCGACAATGCACCTCTTGGTAATGACATGACACCACACCCGCAAAAAAATGCGGTTCCAACGGAATACTCAGCCTATGTTGGCAGGAAACTCCTGTTCATCGCGGGACTTTCGATTGCCGTTTGCGTGTTGCTGATCGCCGCCATTTCCCTGGGCGCGGTGCGCGTGCCGCTAGTCGAGGTGCTGCGTGCCATCGTCGGAATGCCGACGGACGAGCGGTGGCGCATTATCGTCCGCGACATTCGGCTGCCGCATGCACTGGCTGCGCTGCTGGCCGGCGCGGGGCTTGCAAGCGCCGGTTCGGCCATGCAGTCGATCCTGCGCAATCCGCTCGGATCCCCCTTCACTCTGGGACTGAGCCAGGCCGGCGCCTTTGGTGCGGCCTTCGCCGTGATGCTGCTTGGGACGGGCACCATGCAGTCCACTCAGGCCGGCGCGGTGACCATAGGCAACCCATATCTAACGACTGTCTCCGCTTTTGCCGCCTGCCTGTTCACTTCCATGGTCATCGTAGCCATCGCGCGCGTGCGCGGCGCCACCCCGGAGATAATGGTTTTGAGCGGCATCGCCCTGGGATCGTTGTTTTCGGCTGGAACGATGTTTCTGCAGTATTTTGCCGACGACGTGCAACTGGCGGCCATGGTTTTCTGGACGTTTGGCGATGTCGGGCGGGCCGGATGGAGCGAGGTCGGATACATGGCCGCAGTGGTGGTCTGCGGTTTGCTTTTTTTTGCTTTCAACCGCTGGAACTACAACGCCCTCGAAGCCGGCGACGAGACCGCACAAGGCCTGGGCGTTTGCGTGAACCGGGTGCGCATGTTGGGAATGGTCGCCGCGTCGCTAATCACAGCAACGATTGTGTCGTTTCTCGGGGTGATCGGTTTCGTGGGGCTGGTTTGCCCGCATATAGTACGCCGCTTCATCGGCGACGACAACCGCTTCGTAGTACCGGCATCCTGCCTGGCAGGCAGCGTTCTCCTACTGGGCGCGGATACCGCGGCTCGACTCGTCCTGGCACCGCACGTGCTCCCCGTCGCCATCCTGACCGCGTTCCTGGGGGCGCCGACCTTTCTATACCTTCTGATACGTCACGGGGGGAGGTAATGCTCAACGTTACAAACATACGCGCCGGCTACCGCAAAGAACAGCTCGTCCTGGACGATCTGGGCTTCTCCCTGGCACCGGGGCAGATTCTGGCCATCCTCGGCCCGAATGGGGCAGGCAAGACCACCCTGCTGCGCTGCATCAACGCCATTATCAAACCCCGAACGGGCGAGGTCCTCGTAGACAACGCCGATGTCTTTCACATGAGCCCGGACAACATCGCCCGGCGTCTCGGCTACGTCGCCCAGCGCAACGAGGTCGGACGGATGACGGTTTTCGATGCCGTGCTGCTGGGGCGCAAACCCCACATGCGGCTGAGAACAAGCGGGGACGACCTCTCAAAGACGGGTGCCGCCCTGGCTCAATTGGGACTGCAGCATCTGGCACTGCGACACCTCAACGAACTCAGCGGCGGCGAGCTGCAAAAAGTTTGCATCGCCCGTGCCCTGGCTCAGGAACCGAGAATATTCCTCCTCGACGAACCCACTGCGAGCCTGGATCTGCGCAACCAGATGGATGTCTTGCACACGGTTCGCTCCCTCGTGTGCGACCAGCGGATGGGCGCCGTGATCACCATGCATGACGTCAACTTGGCCCTGCGCTTCGCCGATGCCTTCCTGCTGCTCAAAAACGGCCGCATCGCCTACCACGGCCAACGCGACCAGTTGACGGCCGACATGATCCAAGACGTCTACGGCCTGGCCGTCGAACTGCTCTGGCACCGCGGCTTTCCGGTCGTCATCCCCACACAGCCACCCTGAAACTGCCATCCCACGGAAATTCAGAACTCTTTTTCATGTTAGAACAAAACGGGGCAATCAAAATGACGAAGACACTCAACACTTGCGCCAAATCCATTCCGTTCGAAGAGGTTGTCACGTTCCACGGCCACGCCTGTCCCGGGCTTGCACTCGGCTACCGTGTCGCGCGGGCCGCAATGCGGCGACTGCGCTCCGACAGATCCGGAGACGAAGAATTCGTCGCCGTCGTTGAGAACGACGCCTGTGGCGTCGACGCGGTCCAGTACCTGTGCGGATGCACCTTCGGCAAAGGCAATCTCGTCTTCCGAGACCATGGCAAACAGGCCTTCACATTCTACAACCGGCAAACTGGCGAAGGTCTCCGAATCTACGCGGAACCGGCAGACACGGACAACCCGGCTGAACCCGAATTTGCCGCCCTGAAGCGGAAACCGAAACGCACTCCCGACGAAAATGACCGGCTTACCCTGCTCATGGAACAGCGCATCCAGCGAATCCTCTCCATGCCAGAAAAAGACTTCCTGACCATCGCGGAACCACGCGAACCCATGCCAATCAAGGCGCGAATCTTTAATTCGGGGCGCTGTAGCGCCTGTGGCGAGCGAGTTATGCAGACGCGCCTGTACTCTGTCGATGACCACGCGCTCTGCACAGCATGCGCGCCTGCTTCGACTTCGCAACGGTAGTGCAGCCTGCGGATGAACCGCGAGGGCCGCTGCAAACCAAGTTGCTATTAAAGGTGGCGCAAAAGAAGCTTTTACGGCTATTTGCGACATCACTTTGGGACTACGATTCGCTAAGCAAATCCGCTTTGCGATGGTGACATCCCATGCCTGCCCCACTAAAATCCTGCAGTGCCATTGTTTGAAAAACGGATGGCTTGGCGCGTTCTTTTCAACGAACGGGGGGGCCGGTAAGCAGTGATCAGTGATCAGCAGTAGTCAGTAAGCAGTAACTCAGAACTCGGAACTCGGAACTCGGAACTCAGAACTTCTAAGGAGATGTCGCCATGTGTAGGTTTGCTCGATCCTTTCCCTTTATTCTTCTCGCCGTTCTGTGCTCGATTGTCGATGCCGCGGGGGACGGTTTTATTGTCGTTCCCCCGCCCGAGCGTCCCGTGCCGATTCCCCGACCGGTTCCCGAGGATCACTTCTCCTTTGCGCCCCTGGAAGTGAGGTACCATCGTGTTGATGTCAAGATTTCCGAACAAACGGCGCGCACGGCCATTGACCAGGAGTTTCGCAACCCGACGAATCAGCGGCTGGAGGGCTACTATATCTTTCCCATGCCGAAGGGAGCGCACATCGACTCGTTTTCCATGGACGTGGACGGAAAAATGACCGAAGCGGAACTGTTGGATGCGGACAAGGCGCGCAAAATATACGAGGACATCGTGCGGCGGGCGAAGGATCCGGCCTTGTTGGAGTACGCCGGGCGTGACGCCTTCAAGGTGCGCATCTTCCCCATCGAGCCGCGCGGCACCAAGCGGGTGAAGATATCCTACACCGAAGTTTTGCAGTCCGACAACCAAATCGTCGAGTACGTGTATCCGCTCAACACCGAGAAGTTCAGCGCCAAACCGCTCGACAACGTGGCCGTCAAGGTCGAAATCGACAGCAAGCGCCCGCTGCGCAGCATTTACTCGCCAACCCACGAAGTGGAGATTAAGCGTCACGGCGACAGCAAGGCGGTCGTCGGGTTCGAAGCAGGCAACGTGCGTCCGGACACTGATTTTCACCTGGTCTACTCTCAAAGGCGCGAGGGAATCGCGGTGGACTTTTTGCCCCACCGGGCGAATGAGAAAGAGGACGGACATTTCATGCTCATGGTGTCGCCGGGCGCAGCACCGGAGAAGAAGGACATTCTGCCCAAAGACATCTGTTTTGTGCTTGACACGTCCGGCTCGATGATGGGCGCCAAACTCAAGCAGGCCAAGCGTTCCCTGTTGTTCTGCTTGGAGAACCTGAACGAGGACGACCGCTTCGAGATTGTCCGCTTCAGCACCGAGGCCGAACCGCTGTTTAGCGAACTTCGCACCGTGTCGCCGGACAGCCGCGAGCACGCAGCGGATTTCATCGAAGGCTTCAAACCGATTGGCGGAACGGCTATACAGGAGGCTCTCGCGCTCGCTATGGACACCAACCCCGCCAACAAAACGGGACGCCCCTACTCCGTGGTCTTTCTCACCGACGGGCTGCCGACCATCGGTGAAACCCGCGAGGACTCACTGGTCAAAAACGTAACGAAGATCGCCGGGAACGCGCGCGTCTTCGCCTTCGGACTCGGCACGGACGTCAATACTCACCTCCTCGACCGAGTGGCCGAGGGCACGGGCGGACGAAGCCAGTACGTGCTGCCGGACGAGGACCTGGAGCTGAAGCTCAGTTCCTTCTATCGCAAAATCAGCAATCCGGCCATGACCGACCTGCAGCTGGAATTCACCGGCGACAATATCCGCACCGCCAAGATCTACCCGAATAGGCTGCCGAACCTGTTCCACGGCGACCAACTGCTCGTTTTCGGACAGTTCAACGGGCACGGCGCGAGCGCGGTCAAGCTGACGGGCACGATCGGCGGCGAAACCAAGACCATAGCCCAGGATGTCTCCTTCCCGAAGCAGCGCAAAGAAAATGCCTACATCGCGGAGATGTGGGCAACCCGCCGCGTTGGTTGGCTGCTGGACGAAATTCGGCGCAACGGAGAATCCAAGGAGATCAAAGACGAAGTCACCGCCCTGGCGCGGCAGTACGGCATCGTCACGCCCTACACCGCCTACCTGATTATGGAGGACGAACAACGGCGCGACATCCCGGCGGCTCAGCGCAACATGCGCGAGATGGAGAGCGACCGAGAGGCGTCCGGACGAGTGGGCGAAAACTATGATTCGCTGCGCCGCGAAGCGGCCGAAGAGAGTGCGCGGTCGGGAGACCAAGCGGTCTTCAATGTGAAGTCCCTGCAGTCTCTCAAGTACGGGCACAGCACCGCCGCGAGCAAACCCGCGGCGGAGGCGCTCGCGAAATCCGAAGCAACAGCCGACGGCGGCTCGGCCGGCTACCGGTCGAGCACCAACTATGCACAGCAGGTTCGCGTAATCCAAGGGCGAGCATTCTATCAAAACGGACAGGTTTGGACCGATTCCACAGCGCAGGCGCGCAAAAACCTGCGGGAAAAAACGATCCCCTTCAACAGCGACGAATACTTCGAACTGCTCAGGAAACATCCCGAATCCGCGCAATGGTTGGCGCTCGGCCGGAATGTGGACGTGGTAATCGGCAAAACTGTGTACCAGGTGCGGGCCAATTGAGACTATGTGTACAAAAGACAGAAAAGGAGACGAAACCATGGTTATCACGACAAAAACAGCGAAAAAGCAAGGGATCCCGAGAATCGCGGCGGTATGCGCTTTACTGGCGGGGCTACTGTTATTCGGCCTACTCGGCAGCGTGGACGGGCGAGACGAAGGCACTGTTGCGGACCCCGCCAAGGAGGAGAAAACCCGCCGGAACCTGAAGTCATGGTTCGCCGACCATCCGACGGCGCGGGTGTACATTCAGGTTGACAAACCACTGTATCAACCGGGGGAAACGATCTGGTTCCGCACCACGCTGTTCGACACGTCATCTCTGGCCCCGCTCAACGCGGCGGTTGGATACACCTGCGAACTCGTGGATCCGCGGGGCGCCACGGTCATGCGGAAGCGGGTGCGCATGCCCCAGGGGATCGGCGAATGCCAACTGCCTGTTCCCGACGGCGTCGCCGGCGGTGAATACAAGCTGAAAGTGTCCTGCATCAGCGGGCCGTCGGGGGAACGGCCGGTCGTCATCAACGCCTACGAACCGCCGATGATCAAAAAGAAGCTGACCGTGCTGGGCAAAGCCTATGGCCCCGGCGACCGGATGGAGGCCAAGGCTCAGTTTTACAAAGGTACGGACGAACCCCTTGCCAAGCATGCCGTCACCGGTATCGTTCGCGTGGACGGTCAAGAATTCAAACGCCTGGATCTCACGACCGATACGGAGGGCAAACTCGACATTGCCGTGGATTTGCCCGCTGAAATCAAAACGGAAAACGCCTTGCTCACTCTCAAGATCAGTGAAGGCGGAATGACGGAGTCCATCTCACGCAGCATCCCGATCCTGCTGGCGAAGCTTAACCTCGATTTGTTTCCGGAGGGCGGAGACTTGGTGGAGGGGGTGCCAAGTCGCGTGTATTTCCAGGCGCTCAAACCCAGCGGCAAGCCCGCGGAAATCAAGGGCGTCGTCGTGGACGGCAACGGTGCGGAGATCGCAACCCTCAAAAGTTATCATCACGGCATGGGACGCTTCGAAATCACGCCCGAGCCTGGCGAGAGCTACGAAGTGCAAGTGCGCCGTCCCGTCGGCGTCGACCGCAGCTACAGCCTGCCTGAAGCCAAGCCGTCCGGGGTGGTTCTGCGCACCGAGGACGACTTCACCGGCCAGCGTTCGGACTGCCGCGTCACGCTGTACAGCACCGACGCTCGTTCGAATGTCACGGTGGTGGCCAGCCTGCGGGAACAAATCGCCGCGATGCGCACGGTCGATCTCGCCCCGGGCGCCAACGAGATCGCGCTCTACCCGGATGCCGGTCAGGGCGTGATGCGCATCACCGTGCTGGATGCGAACTTCGCACCGCTCTGCGAACGCCTGGTCTACCGCAAACAAGGGCATGACCTGCGCGTGGACATCCAAACCGACAAGGAACACTACATGCCGCGCGAAAAGGTTACCCTCACCCTCCGAACCAAGCTGCCCAACGGGGAACCCGTGCCCGCGCAACTCGGACTCGCCGTGGTAGACGACCGCGTGCTGACTTACGCCGACGACAAAACCGCCCACATCCTCGCCCACCTTTACCTCGTCAAGGAACTGCCGGGCGATATCGAGGAACCCAATTTCTATTTTGATCCCGACGAGAAGAAGGCGCCCCGCGCTTTGGAGCTGCTCACGGGCACCCGCGGATGGCGGCGCTTCGACTGGAAGCGCGTCAAGGAGGTCGACAAGCATCGCGACGTCCGCATCGCCGATCAGGTTATCGTGGAGGCCATCGAGCACTACTACGGCCGCTACGATGACGACGAGGCAGGCGCGAAAGGAGGCGAGACGAAGGAGAGGCGTCGCCGCGGTCGTCTTGCAAAGCTGGCCAATGCGATTGCGGAACTCGGCGACGACCTGATTCGCCGTCCCCGCCATTCCCTGGTTCGACCCTCCGCGGAGCCCGAAGAGATTGCTGCGCAGGCCGCTGATGCGCCCCGCCCCGAATTGGCGGAAAAGCAGAAAGCGGAACCCAAACCAAAAGACGGCCCTGTTCGGGAACAACCTGAAAAGCCCGCCGAGCCGCCCGCCGACCGGGAGCAAATGGCGGCCGAAGAGGTCATGATGAAGGAGGAAAGGGAGGAGCAAGAACTCCGAGACGAGGATGTGCTCGGCGTGGCGGGAGACCGCAAGAAACTGCGGCGGCGCGCTCACGACTGGGCCGTGGTCCGCGAGTTCCCGGTCGTCCGCTATGAAACCACGAAGACCGATGTCCGTACCGATTTTCATGAAACCATCTTCTGGGCGCCCCGCGTGACCACGGACGAAAACGGGCGCGCCACCGTGGAATTTTGGCTGAACGACGCCGTTACCTCCTTCAAAGCCATCGCCGAAGGCAGCGGACTGAACGGCACGCCGGGACGCGGAGAGCTGGTCATCGACTCCCGCACCCCCATGCACATGGAAGCCAAAATACCCGTCGCCCTCAGTGCCGGAGACATCGTCGAACTCCCCGTCCGCGTTAGCAACGAAACCGACGACACTCTGCGCATCCGGAGCGGAATCGAGCTGCCGGAAGGCCTCCGCGCCATGTTCAAGCAGTCCGCCCTGGCCAATTTCCAAGTTAAAGGTAAAGACGGTAAGACCTTTTACCTGCCGATGCAGGCAAAGCCGGGCCGTTCCGCAGGCGAGCTCGTTTTTCAGGCGGAGGCGGAGGGGCTGACCGACAAGGTGGCGCGAACGATCCGCATCGAGCCCGTCGGCTTTCCCGTGGAGCAGTCCGTCAGTTCAACCATCCGTGACGCAAAATCAGCCCAAGTGACAATCCCCGAGGGCGTGGTGGAAGGATCCATGGCGGCCCGCGTCACGTTCTATCCCTCCCCCATGGCCAGCATCCTGAAGGGGCTGGAGTCCATCCTCCGAGAACCTCACGGATGCTTCGAACAGACCTCGTCGAGTACCTATCCCAACATTATGGTGCTCAACTATCTGCAGGCTACGGACACAGCCAAACCAGCCGTGGAGAAGCGAGCCCTCGACCTGATCAAAAAAGGCTACCAACGGCTCGTCGGCTACGAGTGCAAGAAAAACGGCTACGAATGGTTCGGCGGTGATCCCGGACACGAGGCGCTGACGGCTTACGGAATCATGGAATTCGTCGACATGGCAAAGGTTTATGACGGCGTCGACCAAGAGATGATTCAGCGTACCGTGCGGTGGATTTTGGCCCGTCGGGACGGCGACGGCGGCTTCGAGCGCAATCCGAAGGCGCTCGACAGTTTTGGCCGCGCCCCCCAAGAAGTCACCAACGCCTACATCGTCTGGGCACTGAGCGAAGCCGGCATTCGCGATATCGACAAAGAGATCGCCGCTACCGTCGAGAGCGCCTACAAGTCCAAGAACCCCTACCTCATCAGCCTGGCCCTGCTGGCGCTGACCAACCACGATCCCGAAAGCGGAGACGCGAAAGAGCTGCTCGGCATGCTCAAGAACGCGAAGAGCGACGACGCGTCCTTCCCCGGTGACGGACGCTCCATCACCGGCTCCTCCGGACGTCAGATGGCCATTGAATCCACATCCCTGGCCATTCTCGCGATGCTGCGGGCCGGCGAACCGGCCGCCGCTCTGAACGAGAGCATCCAGTGGCTGCTTGCCCAACGTACCGGCGGCGGCTTCGGATGCACGCAATCCACCATCCTGGCGCTCAAAGCACTGGTGGAATACGCCGAGGCCTCCCGGACCACGCAGGCCGACGGCGACCTGATCGTGCGCGTCAACGGCAACGTAGCCGAACGCCGACACTTCAACGCCGGAGAACAAGGCGCCATCGAAATTGCGGACTTCGCCAATCTCCTCCAGCCGGGCGACAACGATATCGATATCCAACTGATGAGCGAGATGGAACTGCCCTACAGCCTCGACGTCGCGTACAAAACCGTGACCCCGAACTCCAGCGAAGAGTCCCCGTTGCGCCTGACCACCGCCCTTGCCGATGAAGAGGCGCCCATGGGCGAAACCGTCGCCCTGGACATCGAACTGCAGAACCGAGCTGACGAAGGCCAGCCCATGACTCTCGTGCGCGTCGGCATCCCCGCCGGACTTACCGCACAGATGTGGCAGCTGAAGGAACTGCGCGAAAACGGCGTCATCGACTTCTACGAAACCACGCCGCGCGAAGTGATCCTGTACTACCGATCGCTAGAGCCGGAGGCGGTCAAACGCGTCCGCCTGGACCTGCGAGCCGACATTCCCGGTCGCTATACCGGTATCGCCTCCTGCGCCTACCCCTACTACACGCCCGACGCCCGGTGGTGGAATCAACCACTGAACGTCGCGGTGGCACAATGAAAAGCCGAGCTGGAACGCCTCATCAACCGATGCCCCCTTGCATAACATCAGAGGTCTTGATCCCTATTTGGATTCACAGTGATCCCACAGGATCCTGGAATGATGGAATCTTGGAATGCTGACTTG
>JBMCIU010000016.1:0-13646 GCA_048616755.1 Verrucomicrobiota bacterium | reverse complement strand
GCCCCTCTTCCGACGATCCGCAGCCGCCGCCGGAGGACGGTTCGAGCTTCCGCGAGCGCGACGAATGGAGTACGCATACAACGCGGGAGATCGACTACGCCATTTTCGCCGGCTGGCGCCCGCCCGAAAATCTGGGCGGATCGGACTACGCCTTTTGGAAGATGTCGCCGGACGAATGGCCCGACTCGCCCTCCGATTTCGAACCCGTCGAGATTCTGCGCACAACGGACGGGGACCCGGACGACGCCCTCGCCGCTGACCACAGTTGGGCCGGGCCACGGCACCCGAACCCGGATAACGGCGACAGCAACCCATACCTGCCCTTGCGCACCAACCACGGCCGGACAATCTACCCGGAGCCGGTCGGCGCCAACCACGTCAAACTCGATGGCAGCGCCCGATGGAACCAGGGCGATGACTACCACGTCCGCATCTGGCGCGATGTCGGCGGCGACCGCGCCTACACACACGAAGCCGAAGCCTTCCTTTATTGGTAAGAGGGAATCAATGCCTGACCGCCCCAACATCCTTTGGATCACCACCGACCAGCAGCGCTACGACACGATTCACGCGCTGGGCAACGAACACATTCGCACGCCGAACCTCGACCGTCTCTGCGCCGAAGGTACGGCCTTCACCCACGCCTACTGCCAGAACCCGATCTGCACGCCCAGCCGCAGCAGTTTCCTGACCGGGTTGTACCCGTCGGTGCTGCCGGGCAATATCAACGGCAACGAGAAACCGCTGCTGCCCGAGGGGGTTGAACTGATCACCAAGCGCCTGGCGGATGCCGGGTACCGTTGCGGGTTGTCGGGCAAACTGCATCTGGCCTCGGGCTGGAACGGCGTTGAAGAACGGGCGGACGACGGCTATGACGTCTTTCACTACAGCCACAGCCCCTGTCAGACCTTCGACCGCAGCAACGAATACGTCGCCTGGCTCGAGGACCAGGGGATGCTGGACCGCGTGTTCGACGCATCCAACCACAACCCCAAACTGCGCCGCGGCGTGACCTACCGCCCGGATGTGCCGTTCGAGCTCCACCAAACCACGTGGTGCTGCGACCGGGCAATCGATTTCATGAAGGAACAGCAAGACCGGCCGTGGCTGTTCAGCGTCAATATCTTCGACCCGCACACTCCCATGGACCCGCCGCAGGAATACCGCCGACGCTACGATCCGGACTCGCTGCCCTCCCCGATCTTCACCGAACAGGATCCTGAAACCCAGGAGAAGCTGTCCACGCACATCTTCCAGAACACGTGCAATCCCCCCGGGGACCGGGAACTGCGCGAGAAGGCGGGCTACTACGCCATGATCGAGCTGATCGACGAGAACGTCGGACGCTTGCTCGCGGCCCTCGAAGAGACCGGGCAGCGCGAGAATACCATCGTGATCTTCACCAGCGACCACGGCGACATGCTCGGCGATCACGGGTTGCGCGCGAAAGGCTGCCGCTTCTACGAGGGGTTGGTGCGCGTACCGCTCATTTTTTCCTGGCCGGGACGCTTCAAGCGCGGCCTGAAGGCGGACGGACTGGTGGAGCTGACCGACCTGGCCCCGACCCTTGCGGACCTGGCCGGGATCGAGCCCGCCTGGACGCACGGGAAGTCGCTGCTGCCGATCCTCGAACACGGCGAAGGCAAAAACCATCATCACGAGTATGTGCGCTGCGAATTCTACGACACGGTGGACATGAACTTCGGCAAGAAAAACCGGGAAGCTCCCCCCCCCAGCTTCGCCACCATGTACCGGGACGAGCGCTGGAAGCTCTGCGTCTATCACGGCAACGACTACGGCGAGCTCTACGACATGACAAACGACCCGGACGAACTCAACAACCTCTGGGAAGACCCGAGATACGCCGACACCAAACAACGCCTCCTGCGCGCATCCTTCGACAAGACCGTCACCAGCTTCACCCCGCCCGTCCCGCGCATGGGCCGGTTCTGAAGAGTGGCGCCGTTGGATCAGAATAAGCTTGTGCATGGCGCGGCGGCAGGCCACGCAGAGCATACGGCAATCCATTAAACGGATGTAGTTTGTCGCGTCGCAAATGGATGTGCCCAGAGCGCGGGCAACCATTGCACGCACTAGTGCACTAGCGCAGGCGGCGCTGTCGCAAAAAAACCGTCTTGCATACCTGCAAGTGAGACATTGTGGCGCGAGAACAAAAGGCCTAATGCTGCGTCATTTTGTCTCTTTTTGTTATTGAACATCCTCCGCCTTTCTCCGAATTTTTCCTCGCCTCCCCTCGGACAGTTCTTGCCGCGACACTTGGCACGCTCTATGCTTGAGAATAATTGGTTCGACAACCGACTGCAGCCGCGAGCCGAGACAAACCAACGGCTCGCACAAACACCAACCAACAACAAAAGGAGGTGCATCATGTTGTGGAGCCCAACACAAAGAGACCCTTGGAACATGTGGAGTGACATCGACTCGCTCCAGCGCGAAATGGACCGCCTGTTCAGCGAAGTGTCCGGCGGCCCCGCAGTGCGGGAATTCCCCGCAGTCAACCTTTACAGCTCAGATGACGATCTGGTGCTGACCGCCGAACTACCCGGCATTGATCCGGATAAGCTCGACATCAGCGTCAAGGACGACACCGTGACCGTCCGCGGAGAGCGCACCACGGAGGAACCCGGAGAAAACGAGCGCATCCTGCGCCAAGAGCGCGGCAGCGGCAGCTTTGTACGCTCGTTCACACTCCCCTTCCGCATTGACGCCGACAAGGTCAACGCGGAATACAAGCGCGGAATCCTCATGGTCAAAATGCCCAAGGCCGAAGAAGACAAGAGCCGCAAAATCAGCGTCAGCGCCGCATAACCAAAGGAGGTGATCTACTATGATGAACAAGATGGTACGCCGAAACAACCAGCCGCAAAAACGCAGTGACGCGGAAACTGCGGCTACAACTCCCACGTTCCTTCCCCGCGTGGACATTCGTGAAACCGACGACGCGGTCAGCCTGACCGCCGACATGCCCGGCGTGGACGAGAAAAGCGTCAGCATCGACGTGGAGCGCAATACGCTGACTATCCGCGGCGAATTCAACGCGCAGCCACCGGAAGGCTACTCGTTGACGTACCAGGAGTATCGCGTCGGCAACTACGAGCGCGAATTTACACTCAGCGATGATGTTGATCGCGACAACGTCGAAGCATCGGTCAGCAACGGTGTGCTGCGCATGCGCATGCCCAAAGCCAAACAGGCTCAACCACGCCGCATCGAAGTCAAAGCCGGCTGACCCGTCGGCACCAAGAATCCATCCGTGGAAACCGGCAGCCCCGCCCCTTCGGCGGGGCTGCTCTTTTCCGGCCCCGGCAGATTCGGGAAAATCGGCATTGCGCGCGTCCACTCGGAAGAGTAAGGTAGCGGGCAGTCAACTCGAATAGTTTTCGTCGGCGGCAACAGACGATTTATCCCCGTGTGTTCCGCAAAAGGATTTTGCATGCGCAAGACACTCTGGAAGGAAGCAAAATGATGCGAATCCTGCGATGGTGTTTATTGCTGGGGGCGGCGCTTGCAGTTGTGCTGAGCACGGGAATTTTCGTGCACTTTGGTCTGGACCGCATTCGGCGCGAGCGGATGCGCGCCGAATGCGAACCGTTGATTGCGCAGAGCGCGCGGCGTCATCATGTCTCCCGCGCCCTCATTGCGGCGGTCATCCAACAGGAAAGTCGGTTTGACTCCCGGGCCCGCGGCGGGGCGGGCGAGGTTGGGCTGATGCAGATCACGCATCACGCCATTGCCGACTGGGCGCACCGAATGGACATGCCGGCGCCCGGCAAATATCTAGCGCACGACCCGGCCTGGAACATCGAGGTGGGGGCGTGGTATCTGGGCCGGGCGCTCGAGCGCTGGCGCGGATATGCCGATTCCGAGGTGCTCGCGCTGGCCGAATACAATGCCGGGCCAACCCACGCCCGAAGGTGGGCGCCGGAAATTGCCGGCGCCAGTGCGCTCGACAATGTTAGTTTTCCTGGAACGCGCCGCTATATTAACCGTGTTTTGAGCTTTAGAATGCGATTCGACGAGGATTCCCGCAATGCCCAAAAGTAAACATCCGCCCATCGACGTTCTGCTTGATTTGATGCGCGATGACAACATCCGCGTAGCCACCCTGGCTATGGAGCAAATGCTCAAACTCGGCAAGGACGCGGACCACGCCCTTGCAGAGTACCAGGAGGATACCGATCCCCGCCTGCGAGGTCGGATCCACCAGCTTGGCGCCATTATTGCCAGACGACGAGCGCGCGAACGCTTCCTCGAAGCCGTGCGCAACGAAACCATTTCCCTCTGGAGCGGCGTGGTTGAAATCAACGTGCTCTACGATCCGGAGTGCAGTACGGCAAGCATCGATGACACCATGGACGAGTTCGTGGCCGAGGCGCCGACGGATTCGCCCACCGCCCCCGCCGTCGCCAGCTACATGCGCGAACTGCAATTCGCCTTTCCGGACGAGGACACCTTGGACATCGACCTGTATCTGATCGAACGAGTCATGGGCACCCGCTTTGGCTCGCCAGCCCTGCTGTGCGCCCTCGCCCGCACCCTCGGCGAACGCATTGGCTGGCAGGCTACCGTCGTGCTTCACGAGGGGCGGTTCTGCCTCATCGACGAGGACGGCTACGTCATGGATCCCGGCGCCGGGTGGCATCTGTCGCGGCTGCGTTCCGAAGATCGATTCCATCCTTGCGGACGCCGCGATGTCTGGCTGGGCATCCTCGCGCAGATTTTTGTGATTGCCCTCGTGGACGGCAATTTGCGCGACCTGCACCACTTCGGAGATTTGGTAACCTCGCTCGACGGCGGAACCGCAGAAACGCTGCCCTATCCGCTTGGAGAAACGGGCGTGCCGCCCGAACAGTCCGAAATCTGACAACAACCAAAGCATCACAGGCGTTGACGGCTGTCTCAAACAGCTCGACCGCCCTCACCCCACAACCCCGGCACCAACCGGAGGAGAAAACCATGCTCTACCGCAAACTCGGCAAAACCGGATACAACGTCTCGCAGCTCGGCTTCGGCGCCATGCGTTTGCCGATGACCGGCGAAGACGAGAAGAAGCAAGTCAACGACGAGCTGGCCGTACCGATGATCCACCGGGCCTTCGAGGCCGGCGTGAACTACATCGACACTGCGGTGATGTACTGCAATCACGATAGCCAGCGGGTTGTCGGCAAGGCCCTCAAAGGCTGGCGCGACTCCATCGTGCTCTCCACTAAAAACCACTACTACGGAGACAGCGAGAAGGAATGGCGCCAAAACCTCGAGGACAGCCTGCGCCTGCTGGATGTCGAGTGCATCGACATCTACAACAATCACGGCGTCTCTTGGCAACGCTATCGGGACGCCATCGAACCACGCATCGGCAAATGGATGGAAAAGGCTCGCGATGAAGGCTTGATCAAGCACATCTGCTTTTCCATGCACGACAACAACGAGGGGCTGATGAAACTGGTCGACACCGGGTATCCCAGCGTCATCACCCTGCAATACAACATGCTGGACCGGCAACTTGAGGAGGGCATTGCCTACGCCGCCGAGAACGGGATCGGCATTGTCGTCATGGGCCCGGTCGGCGGCGGCCGCCTGGGGGTACCCAGCGATGTGCTCACCCAAGCCGCCCAAGGAGTCGAACGCGTGCCCGAACTGGCCCTGCGATTTGTATTGGCCAACCCCAACGTTAGCGTGGCTCTGTCGGGAATGAGCACCATGCAGCAGGTCGAGGAGAACATCCGTGTTGCCTCGGATCCCACCGCGCTGTCCGAAAGCGACCTCGAGCAAATCCGCTCCCACCTCGAGCGCTTGGACGCCATGCGCGATCTATACTGCACAGGTTGCCGCTACTGCCTGCCCTGTCCGGCCGATGTCGACATTCCCGGCGTCTTCGCCCACTACAACCTTGGACGGGTCTACGGACTCTGGGAAGCCGCCAAACAGCGGTACGCGGGCATCCTGCGCAAAAACAAAGGGGCGGATCGATGTACCGAGTGCGGTCAGTGCGAAGAGAAATGTCCGCAAAACCTAGCCATCCGCGAGGACCTGAAAAAAGCCCATGCCGCTCTCCGCGGCTAAGTGCCGCCCCGCAGCTCTGCCCTATAGGTGGAGCAGTTTTTTGGCTCAAGGCGCATTGGCATTGGATTGATGCCGGGATTTCTGCGGAGATTGTGGCGAGCACGCAAAAAAATGCCGCACATCGCTGCCGTCGTTTGGTGCCTCGACATTCTTCGGCATCATTCCGCGGACGCATCGATTGCCCTTTCATCGGATAACACATGCACACTGCCGACTATACCGTATTTGGTCTTTATCTGCTGATCGTACTGCTGGTCGGCGTGTGCGCCGGCGCGTTTCGACGAACGAGCCGCACAGACGCCAGTTACTTCCTGGCGGATCGTTCCATGGGTTGGTTTCCGCTGGGCTTGTCGGTAATGGTCACCGCCTTCAGCGCCATCAACTTCGTGGCCATGCCCTCGGAAGTGTTCGGGCACGGCCTCTACGTGCTCGCCTCCCTGCCGGTCTTTCTACTGGTCGCGTTTCCCATCACGCGGGTTCTGATCCCGTTTTTTCACGACATGCGCCTGACCTCGGCGTACGAGTACTTGGAGCATCGATTCGACGACCGGACGCGCTGCCTGTCCAGCGCCCTGTTCATCCTCTGGCGCGTGGCCTGGATGTCAACGGCCCTGTATGCGTCCGGCACAATTTTGGCCAAAGTGGCGGAAATTCCACCGGCTTCGGTAATCATTACGGCCGGCATCATTGCCATGCTCTACACCACCCTGGGCGGTATCCGCGCGGTGATGTGGACCGACGTTCTGCAGTTCTTCGTCCTGGTGGGCGGCATCTTGGCGGGGCTCGCCCTGGCCGGCCAGGCCGTGCAGTCCAATTCGCAGGCGTTGGACACCCTAATGCAAAGCAACCATTTTCGGCCGTTTGTCCCGTTCGATCCGGACTTTTTATCCTTTGATCCCCGCATCCGGATCACGCTTTGGAGCGCACTGCTCGGCACCTTTGTGGCATTTCTTACCCGTTATGGCGCGGACCAAGTCGTGGTTCAGCGCTATTTCACCGGCCGAAGTCTGGGCGACATTCGCCGCGGCTTTTGGCTGAATATCGCCGCGGCGCTTTTCGCCATCTCCCTGCTGGTCCTGCTCGGCCTGGCAACGGCGCTGTGGAGCACGACGCAGCCCCCCGCGCCCGAAGGGGCCAAGCCGCTTTTTCACCTCGCCGCCCTGTTTCGCGCTCTGCCCGCCGGACTCACCGGCCTCGTGGCCGCCGGGCTCATGGCGGCGACCATGTCCAGTATCGATTCCGGGCTCAATGCCTGCTGTGCGACCTATACCAAGGATTTTCACAAGCGCATGCGCCCCAGCGCTCCGGCGCAAAGTTTGACTCGGAACATGCTGATCACCCTGGCGACGGGCGTCGCGGTCATTGCCTTTGCCTTTCAGGTCGGTCGCATGGGCGAACTGTTTGCGGTCGTGAACCGGATCATCCACGGCTTGGGCAGTCCGTTGCTCGCCCTCTTTCTACTCGGGATGTTTTCCCGGCGCACCGGTCCGCGCGGCGCCTTTTTCGGGGGGCTGACGGGAACCCTGTTCAGCATCTGGATTTGCTGGACAGTCCACACCTTGGCGCTGCACTACTACGCCGTGATCAACCTGGCTGGCACGCTGCTTGCGGCCCGACTCATCAGCGCAATCCTCGGAGAAACCGTCTCCGAACAGGCACAGGCCTGGACATGGAGCGCCCGCAAATCTCTCGCTCGCCAATCATGAAGCGACGCGCAACCACACGCATCGGCCCAGACGACGCCGGCGCCACACTGCCGGAATTTCTTCAGCGCCGGTTTACCTACCACACCCGCGAACGCTGGCTGGAGCTGATTCTCGAACGCCGCGTGCTCCTCAACGGCAAACCCGCCGCACTCGAGCAGACGCTTGCCGCGGGCGACCACCTCGAATACATCGCCGACGATATCCCCGAGCCGCCCGTCAGCACTAATTTCAGCGTGGTTCACGAAGACAGCGACATGCTTGTCGTTGACAAGCCCGGCAACCTCCCCTGCCATCCGGCGGGTCGGTTCTTTCACAATACCCTCTGGCGCCTCCTGCAGCAGAACGGCTATGCCGCCAATCTCCGCTTTGTCCACCGCCTGGACCGGGAAACATCCGGCCTGGTCGTCATTGCGAAGTCCGCAACCGCAGCCCGAACACTTGGCCGACAATTCGAACGCCGGGAGGTAAAAAAGGTCTATCAGGTGCTCGTGGAGGGGCAGTTTCCGCACACGCTCACGGCCGAAGGCGAGATGCTTCCGGATACCACCAGCGAAGTCCGCAAAAAACGCCGACTCCGCTTGGACGACTCACCGGACCGCACATCGCCGAGATATGCCTTTACCGAATTCCGCCGACTTGAATTCCAGGGCGATCTGACCCTCGTGGAGGCGCGGCCAACTACCGGAAGACTCCATCAAATCCGGGCATCCCTGCACGCGCTGGGCTTTCCCGTAGCCGGCGACAAACTCTACGGCCTGGACGAGACCTTGTACCTGCGCTTCATTCGCGATGCTCTCAGCGACGACGACCGCGCGACCCTCCGCTTTCCCCGCCAAGCGCTGCACGCCGCGCAACTCATCCTCGCTCATCCCACCACACGCAAACCAATGCATTTTTGCGTCAACTTTGCTCTTGCCACTCGAACAAGCCCCTGAATTCAGCCGGCAACTGCTCGATCACCTCGTTGGCTTCCCCCCCGGTGAGGGCGTCGCGCAACACAGATGCAACGGCATTGGCATGGAACACAGCCAGTGGTTTATCCACGCCCTCGTCCTTGCTGATCCGGTCGTACAAGGTCTGCAAATTGAAGGTTTCACTGGCAGGCACCTGGTCAAGATAGTAGGCCACCTCACGCGGCAGCTGGGCCGCCATATCCTTGCGCTCGCCGGGGCTCACCCGAGCAGCAAGGTTCTGCAGCACCACGCGGGCGGTCCGAACGGCCTCGCCAGTATCGGCTAAGCGTGCTCGATGCTGTACTTTTCCCATAAACTCATCAAAATTCATGCTGTCTCATCTCCTTTGACTGGTTTCGATGTTGCGAGTCTCCCGGGCAGTCGTTGCCGACCGCCCGGGAGCAGTGCGAACGGCCGCGCTATTCGCCTTTCACGTCAATGCGACGCGCCCGGCTTTTTTCTTCGCCCGTCTTGGGGACCTTTACAGTCAGCCGCCCGTTCTTCAGTTGGGCATCGACGTTGTCGACATCCGCATCGGCGGGAAGCGGAATCTGGCGCACGAAGCTGCCGTAGGCGGATTCGCGCCAGTAGCGCCCGCCTTCTTCATCCTCTTCCTCCTTCTTCTTTTCTCCGCTGATGGTAACGACATCGTCGTCCACCTCGACATTGACGTCATCTTCGGTCATGCCCGGCAGCTCGGCCGTGATTTTCAGTTCGCCGTCCTGATCGTTGACATCCACGGACGGGATGAACTCGCGCTCCAGCTCCGCCGGCACGGAGGCGGCGAGAGGACGGTCCCAGCCCGCCAAAAAATCATCGAACAAGCGATTCATTTCTTCGCGCAGCGACAGCGGGGATTGTTCCCCGCGACGGCGACGCATTCCTCTTGGTTGATCCGGTACTCTGGTTAGAAGTGCCATGTGTGGCCTCCTTTGTGGTGCTTCTGGACATTTTTTTGTTGCGCCGGCGCCCCTGTCCAGAAAACTCGGACGTCGGCGGCACCTGGAACCTCTCCAAGCGCATACCCCAACACTACCGCACAACAACGCTGCCCGCCCTCGGGAAGACTCGGATAAACAGCGGAGAAATCCCTTATTCGCCGGAGGCTATTCCCTTGTCCCAATGTCAGGGACTTAATCTTGAGAATGGTCTAACAAGTATGAGTCCGCTAAAAAGTCAAAATCCTTGTCTCGCACCTTGTCTCGCACCTTGTCTCGCACCTTGTCTCGCACCTTGTCTCGCACCTAAATCCAAGGTTTTCCCGAGCACAACTTCAACGCCAAATCATCAAATTCGGCGAGTTATGGGATGACAGTGGAGTAAATTCAAGTGTCTCCGGTTCAATCCTGGTTTGCGGGATCGGACATGGGGAAATCAGGGCTTGCCTGAGAGACGTCCGCCTCCTGTTGGTCTATCATAGGGGCAGAAACGGCAGCTTATGCGAATCGCGCGAGTTGCGAACAACGAACGGACCAAACGGAGGTTTACCATGGCAAAAGTACTCGGAATTGATTTGGGAACGACGAATTCATGCATGGCTGTCATTGAGGGTGGAGAGCCAAAGGTTTTGCCGAACGCAGAAGGCAACAACACCACCCCATCGGTTGTGGCCTTCAGCAAGGACGGCGAACGCTTGGTGGGCACGACCGCCAAGCGTCAGGCGGTGACCAATTCAGCGCGAACCATCTCCTCCATCAAG
The DNA here is from genome assembly GCA_048616755.1 of Verrucomicrobiota bacterium. Taxonomy (GTDB): domain Bacteria; phylum Verrucomicrobiota; class Lentisphaeria; order Oligosphaerales; family CAZSBQ01; genus CAZSBQ01. The sequence goes on along the minus strand of JBMCIU010000016.1, from coordinate 3,204 downwards.
CGATTCATGGGCCGAAAGTACGACGAGGTGCAGAGCGAAATCCAACTGGTCCCCTTCGAGGTGGTTAAGGCGGACAATGGCGACGCGCACGTTAAGCTTGGCGAGAAAACGTATTCGCCGCCGGAGATCTCGGCCATGATTCTCCAGAAGCTCAAGGCGGACGCCGAGGCTTATCTGGGAGAGACGATCAAGGAGGCGGTCATCACCGTTCCGGCCTATTTTAACGACAGCCAGCGTCAGGCAACCAAAGACGCGGGCAAAATTGCCGGTCTGGAAGTTCAGCGGATCATCAACGAACCCACCGCCGCATCCCTGGCCTACGGGTTGGACAAAAAGGAAGACCAGGTCATCGCCGTGTACGACTTGGGCGGCGGCACCTTTGACATCTCGCTGCTCGAAATCGGGGACAACGTTGTTGAAGTCCGGTCCTCGCATGGAGACACGCACCTCGGCGGTGACGATTTCGACCAAACCATCATCGACTGGATCGCCTCCGAATTCAAGCGTGAAAACGGCGTGGACCTGAAACAGGACGCAATGGCGCTGCAACGCCTCAGGGAGGCCGCGGAGAAAGCCAAATGCGAACTTTCCAGCTCGAAAACCACGGATATCAATCTGCCGTTCATCACCGCAGACGCCAGCGGTCCCAAGCACTTGCAGATGAGTCTCACCAGGGCCAAACTCGAACAGCTCACCTCCAACTTGCTGGACCGCACAAACCAGCCCATCAACGCGTGCCTCAACGATGCGGACATATCTCCGGAAACGGTGGCCGCGACCGTGCTCGTCGGCGGCCAGACGCGCATGCCCAAAGTGCGCGAATTCGTTCAGGAGCTGTTTAAGAAGGAGCCCCACAAAGGCGTGAACCCCGACGAGGTGGTTGCCGTCGGCGCGGCTGTTCAGGCGGGGGTCATGTCCGGCGATGTGGAGGATGTGCTGCTTCTGGACGTGACGCCGCTAACACTGGGAATCGAAACTCAGGGCGGCGTGTTTACCAAACTGATCGAACGCAATACAACCATCCCCACGCGGAAGAGCGAAATCTTCTCCACGGCGGAGGACAACCAGAGCGCCGTGGATGTCCACGTCCTGCAGGGCGAGCGAGAGATGGCCAAGGACAACAAAACCATCGGCCAATTCAGGCTGGAGGGCATTCCGCCTGCACCCCGCGGAACCCCTCAAATCGAGGTGACGTTCGATATTGACGCCAACGGCATCTTGAACGTCAGCGCCAAGGATCTGGGCACGGGCAAGGAGCAGAAAATTACCATCTCCGCCTCCAGTGGATTGGATCAGGACGAGGTCGACCGCATGGTGCGAGAGGCGCGCGACCACGCCGCCGAGGACCGGCGAAAACGCGAACAAGTGGAAACACGCAATAAGGGGGAAACCACACTCTACACCACCGAACGAACCCTCCAGGAACACAGCGATAAAATCCCCGAAGAAGGCAAGTCAAAGGTGGAATCCACGCTCGGGCGCCTGCGCGAGGCACTCAAAGGCGAGGATGTTGGCGAGATTCAGGCGGCCACAAATGCCGTCAACGAAGCCATGCAGAGCGTGTCATCCGACCTCTACAGCCAGACAAAGGCGCAACAGCAGGAGGCGGGCGGCGCCGCCAGTGGCGGCCCGCAGCAAGCCAGCGGCGCCCAGGAGGAACCCCGGAGCGACGACGATGTCATCGACGCGGAATACAGTGTCGACGAAGACCTGAATAAACAGTAGCAACCGAGCGGCGCATGGAATATAAAGACTACTACAAAATCCTGGGTGTGGACCGAAATGCCGATGCGGACGCCATCAAGAAGGCGTACCGAAAACTGGCGCGGAAATACCATCCGGACGTGAACAAGGCACCCGAGGCCGAAGCCAAGTTCAAGGAAATCTCCGAAGCATACAGCGTGCTGAGCGATCCCGAAAAGCGCAAGAAGTATGACAACCTCGGCAGCGACTGGCAGTCGGCGGCGGGCTACCGTCCTCCGCCGGGCGGCGGACGGCAGTATCAATATCGCTCTGCCGGCGGCCCCCAGTCAGACTTCGGGTTTGGCGGCGCCAGTGGCTTCAGCGAGTTCTTCCAAAGTCTGTTTGGTGACATGGGCGCGTCGTTCAACGCCCGTGAGGGCGGATTTGCAGGCGGCAGCCCGTTTGGCTCGGGCCAAACGAGCCGGCCGCCAAGCCGTTCCCCCGACCAGGAGGTGGAGATCACCATCCCCTTGGAGGAAGCCTACCGCGGAACCCGGCGGCGGCTGTCCCTCAAGCAGCCCGAGGTCGATGAAGCCGGCCAGGTCCGCGAACGGACTAAAACCTATACGGTCAAAATTCCAGCGGGGACTGCCGAGGGCAGCCGCATCCGTCTCGCCGGGCAGGCTGCCGCGCAACCCGGCGCGCAGGCCGGAGACATCTACCTGAGGGTACACCTGGCCCGCCATCCCCGCTTCAAGGTCAAGGATCGGGACTTGGAAACCGAAGTCCCGGTGACGCCGTGGGAGGCGGCACTGGGAACCAAACTAACCTTCCGGACGATTGATGAACAGGTTAACCTGACCGTGCCGGCCGGCGTCCAGAGCGGACAGCGACTGCGCCTCAAGGGCAAGGGAATGCCGGCCACCAAGAGCAAGCCGGCCGGCAACCTCTATGCCATCGTCATGATCGTCGTGCCAAAGCGATTAACCGACGAGGAGCGAGAGTTGTTTGAGAAGCTTGCCGACGTTTCGTCGTTCAACCCCCGGCAGTGATGCCCGGCGTCACGATGCTGGAGAGAAACTGACATTACAACAACAATTGACTTTCTGAAAAGGAGACGACAGAGATCATGCAGATACGAAGCCGCGCGGAAATCTGTTTGGAGCTAGTGCCGTATCGCCGCAGGTACGCGGATACGGTCACGCGTTCGGAACTGGCGGATTTGGCCGAAACGACCCCTGAGACTATCCGGCGTCTGGTGGCGGCTGATGTCGTTCAGCCGGTGCCCGATTCCGGCGGCACATGTTTCCGAGTGGAGGACTTGGCCCGAGTGCGGCGTGCGCTGCGAATCCACGGGGAGATGGGCGTGGATTGGTCCTCCCTGGCCTTGGTGCTGGACCTGCTGGAGCGGTTGGAGAAGGTTGAAGATCAACTGCGCGCCGCCCGCCGCCGCGGCTTTTTGCGCTAGCCCCGGTCCATAGCCAGCCCAGGGGCAGAACTCTTGATCTGGCGGAAGACTAG
>JBMCIU010000015.1:0-14432 GCA_048616755.1 Verrucomicrobiota bacterium | reverse complement strand
CGTGGTCGTGAAGTCGGACATTGCGGGAATGCGGGAGGCGCCTATCCACGCAAAGATGGAAGAAATCCGGGATGCCGAGGAATCCTCGTTGGCCAACGACGAGGTCGAGCGCATGAGCACCTTGGCGCAAGAAAAGCTGGGCTTGGAGGAAGACGACATCCTTAAAATGGTTTTAAGCGCGGATCTGTCCGAGATTGATTTCGCCGCCGCCGAGCCGCCGAATCCATCAACGCTCGAAATGGCGGCATCCGTGGTCGTTGGGAAACCGGTGACCATGGCCAAAATCCGGACATACCTGGAAGAACAGGCAGCCACCAAGGACCAGAAGATCCAAATTGAGGAAAAAACGTACAACGGCACCCCCGTTCTCTACGTACAGGAACAAGAAGACACGGATACAGCCGACACAGCCATGCAGAGCCGCCCGGATCTGCCGAAGTTTCGCCTGGGTATCGCCCTGCAAAACAAGGGCGAACTGATCTTGGCGGGCACTGAAAAGGGGCTCCGCGGCGCTCTCGACCGCGCACAGGGCAAGGGAAAGTCCGCCGAGTCCAAGGCCATGGCCCGGACGCGCAAGCAAATTCCCGAAGGCGCGCAATCCTATCTCCTCTTTCTGCCGACCGAAAACATGCTTGCCAAACTTCAGGAACAAGTGGACCAGCAAGCGAAGATGGCGGAACAAGGGGAGGGCGGCAACGCCATGATGGTGCAGTCTTTAAGCAACCTAGTCGGTATGAAGGGGTCCGGGATTAGCATGGTTATGGACGATGCCGTCAACCTGGCGCTGATGCTGTCGGTCGCTTCGGATGAAAGCGCCGCGCAGCTGAAGACGATGTTGGACTCCATGGTCATCGGCTCGCTTAAAATGATGGCCATGCAATTCAGCGGAGGAGAGGGCATGGCCATGACCGACACCATCGAACTGGTCCAAAGCGGCAGCAATCTGACACTCAAGGTTTCCATCAACGAAGAAGACATGCAGTCCGCAATTGGCGGCATGAAGCAGATGTTCATGCAGCAACCCCCAGAACGCTTGAAAGACCGGCAGCAAGGCCAGCCGCCGCCCGCTCCCCCAGCACCCGACACGGAGTAGAAGCCGGCGTCCCGACAGCCGTGAACTGGGCGCGGAGACCGCGCCCGGTACTGAGTAGAGACCGACGCCCCCGACGGACGGAAACTGGCGCGGAAGCCACGCCCCGTTCTTTATTCCAGCTTGTTGCCCAGCGTTTGGGCAACGTTGCCCAAATCGCGCAAAGCTCGCTTATGACCCCATGCGGTGAAAACCTGTTCAGGGATCCGCTGGTCAACGATATAAAAGCGGCGGGCGGCGTGTTGCGGCGCGGGGATTTAACGCTCCGCCTGCCGCGAGTTTTCGGCTTTTGCGGCGGCGTAACGCGGGCGGTTCGTTTGCTCAAAGACGAATGTGCGAAGTCCGCGGGTCGCGATATTTGGCTGCTCGGTCCGATCATTCACAACGACGCGGTCAACGCTTGGTTCGGCGAACGCGGCGTTCGCATTGCGTCCGAGGATGCCCCGCAGTATTGTTTCGAGCATGCCTCACCTTCGGACTGTTTTGTCATACCTGCCTTCGGATTGCCGCGTCCGGTTCAGAATCAACTTGCGGAGTTTGCGGATTCGAACGCCCGCATTGTGGATACCACCTGCCCGTATGTTGCCCGGATTTGGGACTTCGTGGAGCGCCAAGCGGATTTTGGACGCACCGTGGTGATTCACGGCAAACCCGGCCATCCGGAGACCAACGGCATTCTTTCGCGCGCTCTCCGCAGAAGCAATGCCGCGGTTCTGGTTCCGGACCTTGAGCATGCGGCGATACTGGCTCGAGCGGTCCGCGACAATAATCCCGCCCGCTACCAGGAGCGCCTGTGCCATCAGGCGGAGAACTTGGATTTGGCCAATATGGCCTGCGTAAGTCAGACGACCATGCTGTACTCGGAGACCGAGCGGGTCGCGGACCTCCTGCGCAGCGTTGCGGAGGAAACGCGCGGCAAGCTGCAAACCATGAATACCGTCTGCCGAGCCACCCAGGAACGTCAGGATGCCGCGCGCGAACTCTGTCGCATCGAATGCGACCTGCGCATCGTCATCGGCGGCTTCGACAGCAGCAATACCAACCGTCTCCAGACTCTGGCCGCAAACGCCGGTCCCGCGTACTTCATTCGCGACGAAAAAGCGATTGGCGAGAACTGCATCAGGCATTATGATCCCTCCCTTGGGCGTGAAGTCAGCACCGTGAACTGGCGTTCGACGGGACCGATGGAGATCGGCATCCTCGCCGGCGCGTCCTGCCCAGACGGAATCATTGGAAACGTTATTCGCAGGCTGCTAAAGTCGTGAAAGCACGGCAAGTTGCCGAAAATTTTGAGAGATTTGTTCTTGAGCGACGCGCGCCACATTCCCGAGAAAGTCATTCGCATTCCGGCGGCTTTGCCGGTGGATGTCGGCGCCTACCTGCCGGTTATTGATCATCCGCTCTTCCAAAAACTGCGCGGGCGCCGGCAACTGGGGGTCAATCATCTGGTATTTCCCGGCGCGGTTCACACTCGCTTCGAGCACACTATCGGAGTGCTGGGACTGACGCAGCGGGTCTGCATCATCCAGCGCATGTCCGACCGGGATACCCGCGACCTGAGCCTGTTCGCGCTGCTTCACGACATCGGACACGGGCCGTTTTCTCACCAGATCGAGCCGGTGCTCGGCGGCAGCCATCATCAGCGCGCGCTTCACATTCTTGACGCCATGGGCGAAAGCGTTGAATCCTGCGGCGGTGACCCGGCAGTTCTTTGTCGCATGTTTTTAGGCGAAGATCCCCGTCATGCCTGGGTGTCCGGGCGCAATTTGGGCACCGACAAGCTGGATTACCTCCAGCGAGATTCCCTGCACATTGGCTTTACCGGCGTGCCGGACATCGAACAAATCCTGCTGTACATGCTGATGATCGACGGCACGCCGGCTGTCGAGGAAAAGTTCATCCAGGAAGTCAAACGGGTGCAGAAGTTCTATTCCTACCTGCACCAGCACGGATACCTGAACAAGACCGCCCTTTCCGTGCAGCGGATGTTTCAGCGCGCCGTCGAGGAGGAACTGCAGCACTCCGAAACGCCGCCCGAGGATCTTTGGGCTATGACGGACGACGAACTTATGCGCTGGCTGTCCCGCGGGCGCAGCCAGCTTGCCGCCGAACTGCTCGCGCGCCTGGAGAGCAGACGGCTTCACCGGACCGGCATTGTCATCAAACCCTCGGGCTACGCGTTCGTTGAGCGTACCGCGCGCAAAGCGGTTCGCGTCACCGAATGGTCCCGCGCCAAGTTGCACGCCTTCTGCGCTCGCATGACCAATCCGCGCAGGCTGCGGGAGCTTGAGGACCGGATTGCCCGCGTGGCGGGGCTGCAACCGGGCGAGGTGCTGTTTGCCGCCATGCCGTACTTCGACAAGTTGCTGCCGCACGATATGCTCATCGCCCGCCGCGACGGACGGCATTTTCAGCTCTTTGAGCAGGATCGTCATCACTACAATTCTCTGTTGGGCGACTACCTCAGCACATTTGCCATCCGTCTCATCGTGGTGCCGGACAAGCGCGACGCGGCTCTCCGCTGCGCTCCGTCAATGATGGGGTTGCTCGAGGAAGTTGTTGCCGATTGGGTGCGGAAAAGCCGCGGAGAGGTCACGCCGCGCGCCGGAGAACTGTTCGAATGAAGATCATCGTCCAACTTAATCGCCGGCTACCGTGGTGGCGCCGTTCCCGTCATCGGCGATGGTTTCTGTGCGGCGCGGTTGTGATGGCGATCCTTCTTCTGTTGATCGGCCCCTGCCGGCGCGCTCCGGACATGCCGATACATCCCGGCACCGACCCCGCGCTCGAACCTCCTGCCGGCTGGGGACAATCTCCCGAAGTCGTTTCCATGACCGTCACGGCATACAGTGCCGATCAGGAAAGCACCGGATGGGAATACAACGACTCCGGCGTGCCGGTCTACACCTATGGTCCCAACAAGGGAAAGGAAAAAAAAGTGGGCGTTACCGCCGACGGCACGGTTGCCGCCAAGGGAACCATTGCCGCGGACACTGATCACTATCCATTCGGCACGCGCATGTACGTGCCCGGCTACGGGTGGGGAGCGGTGAGAGATCGCGGCGGCGCCATCAAAACCCCGCATCGGATCGACATCTTCTTCCCCAGCCGAGAACTGGCGCTCCAATGGGGACGCCGACACTTGGACGTTACCGTGATCCGCCCCCCCTCCGAGCCCTGATTCGCGATAGCAGGCACGCCTAACCGCTCGGCAAAGTGCCATTGCTAAATCGCTTCACTGCAAATGTACAACGAAAATCCCGAGCCATGAAACCATCTGCTCCCGTCATCCTGCACGAGGACAACCACCTGCTTGTTGTGGTGAAACCGCCGGGCGTGCCTACGCAGGGCGACGCGTCCGGCGACGACGCGCTCAACGAGCGCCTCAAGGACTACCTGCGGACGACCCACAACAAACCGGGCGATGCTTTCCTGGGCATTGTTCACCGTCTGGACCGCCCCGTCGGCGGCGTCATGGTATTCGCCAAAACCTCCAAAGCGGCCGGACGCCTGAGCGAGCAGATTCGGACTCGAACCATTCGCAAGGGATATTTGGCCGTGGTGCGGGGTGCCCCACCTTCCGGAGAACACACCTTGGTTCATCACCTCAGCAAAGACAAAAGGCGCAATGTCGTTACCGTTGTTTCGCCCGATGCCTCGGGCGCAAAAAAAGCCGAACTGACCTATGTCCGGCAGGCAACAACGGGCGCATTTTCGCTGGTGGAAATCAATCTTCGCACCGGCAGACCTCATCAAATTCGCGTGCAAATGGCGACCGTTGGGCACGCCTTGCTTGGCGACAGCAAATACGGCCGCCCGTCCGACCGCGTCGGGAGCGGTCCCGCACTGTGGGCATACTCCCTGTCCTTCACGCACCCAACTCTGCGGACTCCGCTGACGTTCACAGCTTTCCCCCCCGTTACAACCGCACCCTGGCGCCCCTTCGCCAAAGCAATCCGGCAGTGCGGCGAATCCATCCGTAAAACACCGTAAAATTCAGCCGGGGAAGACGCCGATCTCAATGCGCAACTCCCTCCGGATTTTGCCGAACTGTTCGAGCATCCGCCCAAAGACGATTGAGGAGGAGGGCGGGGGTCCGTTTTGGCATTAGCGATACTGGCGACCTCCCTTAATCAGGTTTCCGGCCTTGTCGGGGGGTCAGCAGACTCCGGATGCGGTCGGCGGCCCCCGCCAGATTTTCCACATAGATATTGGGTGCACTGGCATAAGGCGCCGTCACGGGCGCCGTCAAAACCAGACCTTGCAGTCCCAGTTCGTCAATTAGGCCGGCGGTGCCGCTCGACAAACTTGGCGCAGCCCCCAATTTGAACTCGACCCCCACCCGGCTATCGCCGCGCTGAAGGATCAGATCGATTTCCTTTCCGCCCGAGGTGCGATAGAAGAATGACTCACATCGAGGAAATTCCGCAACAATCTGCTCTATTGCAAATCCCTCCCATGACCGTCCCGCCACCGGATGGCCCATGACCGTATCATGGGAATCCAGGGAGAGCAGGGCGTGCAGAATGCCGCTGTCGCGAACATACACTTTCGGAGATTTGACCAGCCGCTTCTTCAGAGTGCCGATATACGGCGGAAGTACCCGCACCATGAAGGTGGCTTCCAGAATGTCGAGCCAACGGCGCACGGTTGTATGGCTGACGTCCAGCGACTGGCTGAGTTTGGAATAGTTTATCGTCTGACCGCTGTTATGAGCCAACATCGACCAGAAACGACGCATCGTGGTTGACGGCATCGAAAACCCGAATTGCACCAGGTCGCGTTCAAGAAATGCCTGAATGAATGCTTCGCGCCATTCCAGCGACAAATCGTCGTCCGGCGCCAGCAAACTCTCCGGAAAGCCGCCGCGCACCCAGAGCGTGGTCTCATCAATCCGGCCGCGCACCTCGTCGGCCAGAAATGGCGTCAGCTCGTGATAAACCACCCGGCCGGCAAGGGACTCGGAACTTTGCCGCAACAAATCGCGGGATGCCGAGCCGAGGATCAGGTACCGGCCGGGACGGCGGTCTTCGTCTACCAACGCACGCAGCAATGGGAAAAGTTCGGGCACGCGCTGTATTTCGTCCAGGCACACCAGCCCCCCCGACTGTTGCTCCAAGTAATACTCGGCATTCTCGATCTTGCGCAGATCCGACGGCCGCTCCAGATCGAGCCGCACCGCTTCGGGGTATAGCTCGAGGATCGCCCTGCCCAAGGTCGATTTTCCGCATTGCCTGGGCCCGATCAAAGCCACGACGGGATAGACGCTCAACGACCGCCGCACTTGGTTTTCGATGTTCCTGGGCAGATAGTCGCGCATATTGAATGCTCCGTGTTCATTCTTCATAATTATGGTTGAGCTTTGCGGGAATGCAAGGCCCCGATGGTGTTAGCAGCATGTGCTTGCATCCCCGACAGAAGGAAGTATAGTATTAGTACGCTCTAGAAGCCCCCAGTTCAGAAACAGACATACTCGAAACTGCCGTTTCTCGACACCAAACGGGATATAGCAAGGCATAATGGGCCAATTGGACAACTACAAATGGTAGCTTTAGGCTACCAAAAAGGTGGCTTTTCCCTGACTTGGACTTTTTTAGTGGACTCAGTATTGTATAGTATAACTCTTTATACCTATCCCTTGTCCCTCATTATCTCGGGAGCGACGCAATGGCAACGAACTACTCTAGTCCCAGGATCGCGAAGGAATTAACGAAGCGCTTCGGCGAGCGAGTCGGTAAGAGCATGAAGGCGGATATGCGCATTGCCAAACAGGTGAACGCCTTTGTGGCAAAGGTGGAGTCCGCGGAGAAGAGTGCGGCGCGTAGCAAACTTGTCTTCAAGTAGTCGGTTGCAAGAGGGCCTTTGTGCAAATGGATGAGCACCGACAAAGTTCTCCGGAGAACCTTAAGATATTTCCCTTTGCTCGCCCCTTCTCCTGCTTTCGCTTTAGCGAACAGCGGTTCGACGGCAACCCGGCAATCCATCGACTCTTCTCTCTCGGTCGCGCGTTCGATGCAACTACATTTGTTCTCGAGTCCATTGCTCCTGCGGGTCTGGTAGCGTTGGAAAACAAGGAGATAGCGGCCCTCTATCCGGACTACCAGTGTCGCGAGTTGGTACGTTTGTCTTTCTGGCGTAAAGCGTTTACCGACCCTGATGATATTGCAAATCTCGAGAGTCCCGACCTTGTCGGGTACGCCATCCTCAAACATGGAGATCCGCATCTAGGCGCCAGTCAGTGCAGACCTCATGGGTGGCACGTGTTCGAAGCCGTATTCAGGAAGTACCAGCACCGGCACAACTGCGTACCACGTCCGCAGCAATTCCGCGTGTCCGTGGGTGGACGCAGGTTCTGCATTCCTGGGGTTCTCTACTGCCAGCAGAATCAGTTGAACAAGGCCTGCGCTCACGTTGCGTTGCGATCTGCGCTGGCGCGACTTTTACCCGATGGCGACATCTCCTACGGGCACATGAACGACTTTGCCCGGGAGGTCGCGCAGGAAGAGGGGGAGAGCTTTGTTCCCTGCAACGGGCTCTCTGCAAAGCAGATGCGTCGTATTTTCGATGCCAGTGGGGTGAACTACGGCGACACCGACTACGAAGAAGAAAAAGAGAACAACGCCGACATCCGCAAGGATGTCCCCTATCAGAAATTTCTCTACGCCGGCATCGAGTCAGGGTGCGGCGGCCTGTTGGGCTTCGGCATGTCCGGACCTCGAGCTGGCGACGGTAAACACATCATTCCCTTTTACGGGCACACTTTCAACAAGGATACATGGTCGCCGGACGCGGATGCTCACTATTTCGACATCGGCGGCGGCGTGGGCTACATCCCGAGCGAAAGTTGGACCAGCAGCTTCATCGGCCACGATGACAATTTCGGCGCCAACTTTTGCGTGCCACGCCTGTACGTGCGACCGGAGAATGTGGACTATGTTGTGGAGTTTCGCCATTCTGAGGCAATGTATGGTGGAGCAGTGGCCGAGGCGCAAGCCTTGAACTTCCTATCCGCTTTGGCTCCGAGTCTGGACCATGGCAATGAGTGGTGCGCTCGACTAAGGCAATACGTTGACGTTCAGAATCTTGTTCTGAGAGCCGTATGTGTTCCACACAACGAATATGTGACGCACCTGCGCGAAATGGCAGATTGGGAGAATAATCGGGAGGACGAAGCATTGGTGAACACGATTGCCAATTTGATGCCTAACTGCTTATGGATTGTCGAAGTGTCCATTCCGCAGTTGTTCCCTGCGAACGAACGCAAGCTTGGTGAAGTCGTATTGAACGCAATGCGACAACGAGACGATACAAAGGAGACCGATTACGGCCTATTTCTTTTTGCTCGAATGCCGGCCAGCTTCTTCGTGCTGAAGGCGGCGAACCAATACGGGCGCACCTTTTCTCCTGTGGAAAGCCGAATCCATTCTCATGTAGAGTTGATTACTCAAAGTCTGTGATAATCTGCTTAGGCAGCTAGACCTTCAGCCACGATATGTCAAGTGCGAAGGGCGTGAATACATGTTTCAGCCCTTCAAAGAAGCTCGCGTGGATTCTTTTGTGCAATATACGCCTGCTCAGACAGGCGGCTTTTTTTGCAAAGCTTTACGGTTTATCGGTTCACGGTTCTAACGACCTTTCCAACCGTGAACTCTGAACTGTGAACGGTTACCACGGTTTCAGTTATATGGAGAGAAAAGATGGATTTGACGACACGGTATCTCGGGTTGGAGCTTCGCAATCCGCTCATCGTCGGGGCAAGCCCGCTGACCAAGAGCGTGGACTCGGTCCGCGACTGCGCGAAGGCCGGCGCGGGAGCGGTTGTGCTGCGCTCTCTGTTTGAGGAGCAGATTCGCGCGGAAAATCAGGGTGTGGATGACGCGCTGAACAGCGAGACCTCCTGGCACACAGAAGCCTATGAATACATGCAGGCGCAAATCGGCCTTCGCTACGGCACGCGCGAATATCTGCAAATGCTGCGCGACAGCAAAAACGCCGTCGACATCCCCGTCATTGCCAGCGTCAACTGCATCAGCCCCGAGTGGTGGCAGGATTTCGCCCAGGAGGCCGAGGCCGCCGGCGCCGACGCTTTGGAACTGAATATCGCTATCATGCCCATGGACCTTCGCCGAACCGACGCGGACGTGGAAGCCGAATATCATGCCATTATTGAAAACACCGTTCGCGCGGTTTCCATTCCGGTCAGCATCAAATTGCCGCCCTACTTCACCGCCTTGGGCACGACCATCCTGGCGCAGCGCCAAGCCGGCGCGGCCGGTTTCGTTCTGTTTAATCGCCTGTATCGCCCCACGGTGTGCATTAACGACATGTCTCTGACCGTTCGCGAGCAGGATCGCTACAGCCGTCCCGGCGAACTCAGCCCCGCGCTGCGCTGGCTTTCCTTGGTTTGCGGGCGCGTGGATGCGGACTTCGCAGCTAATACCGGCGTGCACAGTGGCGAGGATGTGATCCGCGCCTTGCTGGTCGGCGCCCAGACCGTGCAGTGCGTGACCACATTTTTGCAAAACGGACTCGCGCAGTTGAACAACATGCTCACGGATTTGGAAACATGGATGGGACAGCACAACATGGAATCCTTGGATGACTTCCGCGGCCGTCTCAGCCAAGTTAATAATCCCGATACAGCGCTGTTTGGGCGTACGCAATACATCGAGGGACTTGTCGGCGCCACCGACTAAAACGCTCATGCCCTTCACCTTTGTACATGCCGCAGACATTCATCTGGACAGCCCGATGGAAGGGTTGACCGCGGATGCGAACCAAGCTCCGGCCGTGGCAAATGCCGCCCGTGAAGCGACGTTCGCGGCACTCGACCGCATTGTGCAAACCTGTATCGACGAGAACGCCGATTTCCTTTTGCTCGCCGGCGACGTCTACGACCGCGAATACCGCAGCGCCCGCGCCCAGCTGCACCTGCACGACGCGCTCTCGAAGTTGGCCGAACACGACATCCGCACCTTCATGGTGCACGGCAATCACGATCCGGCCGCGGGTAGCCTGGGAGCGTTGGATTGGCCGGATAAGGTTGTCGTATTCGGCAGCGAGGACGTGGAAACCCGCGAATTCCAAACCGCGGGTGGAGATGCCGTCACCGTCTCGGGAATCAGTTACCGTTCCGCTGACGAGCGCCGGAAGCTGTATCGGCTGTTTAAACCGCCCGCCAGCCGGGGCTACCACATTGCCTTGCTGCACTGCAGCTTGACCTCTCATCAAGGGCGACAAACCTACTGCGAATGCAAACTGGAAAACTTGATCGAACGCGGTTTCGACTACTGGGCGCTGGGGCACGTTCACACGCGGGCAATCCTGTCGGATCAACCGCCCTGCGTCGTCTACCCCGGCAACCCGCAGGGTCGCGAAATCCGCGAGACCGGCGCGCGCGGCTGCATGGTTGTGCGCGCCAACGCCGCCGAGCGCGACACGCAAATCGAATTTCACGAGCTGGACGCGGTTCGGTGGGCAAAGGACGATGTGCCGCTGGACGGGATCGAAACCCTGGACCAGGCGGAACGGCGTCTGCTTCAGCAATGCGAGTGCTTGCGCGCGAAGGCGGAGCACTCGGTCATCTGTCGACTTCGCCTGACCGGACGCACGCCGCTGTTTCATCAGTTGTGCAAGACCGAAACGCTTCGCGATCTCTTGAATCGAGCGCGCGAGCGGATGGCCCATGAACAACCGTTTGTGTGGGTGGAGAAAATCGATGCCGCCGTACGCCCCCCTACGGACTTGGCGGAACGGGCGCAGGAGGAGGACCTGCTGGGAGAAGTCCTTCGCTATGCTCGCTCGCTGGAGGAGACCGGCACACACCCGCAGGCGCTCAGCCAGGCATGCGCCGAATTGCTCGACCATACCCGCATGTCCAGAGCCATTGATCCACCCGACGACGAGGAGTGGAGCGACATCCTCGACCAAGCGCGCATGCTCTGCGTCGATCTGCTCGAGCGCGAACAGCCGGAGTAAACGCGGAATGCGCATCACCGAAATCCACATCGATCACTTCGGCGTCCTTCACGACCTGACCGTGCCGATTCCGCTGGACGGCCCCTTCGTGCTGTTGGGCAACAACGAAGCGGGCAAATCCACCCTGCTGGCCTTTCTGCGCGCCATGCTGTTCGGCATCCCGCGAAGCCGCTCCAAGGATGAGCGTAGCTATCCCATGGCGGAGCACCGCATCGGCGCGCTCAAGCTGCTCACCCAATCCTACGGCGAACTGCGCCTGGAACGCCGGAGGGGACCACACGGAGGACAGGTCACCATCACCGACGCCGACGGTGTAGAGCGCCCCGCCGAACTCCTTCACCAGCTGGTCGGCGGCGTAGACCGAGACGTCTATCGAACCATCTATGGATTCAGTCTGGACGAGCTACAGAACATCCACACCGTCACGGGCGACTCGGTCGCCAACGCTTTCCATGCCGCCAGCCTCGGCACCGACCGGGTTGCCCTCCAAAGCGCCCGCGACACTCTGGAAAAGCAGTTGGCGCAATTGTTTAAGCCCAGCGGGCGCACGCAGGAAGCGGCACTTGCGCTCGGCGAGTTGGACACCGTGGAAAAGCAGTTGCGCGAACACGAGGGAGAGCTGGAGAAGTTCAACCGCATGCAGCGGGAAAAAGCCGAACAGACTGAGCAGCGCCAATCCCTGCACCAGAAGGCCGAATCCCTTCGTCTGAACCTGGCCGAGCTGAAAAAAGCCGCCTCCGCTTGGGACGACTGGGTCGACCTGCGGCAGGCGGAAACGCAACTGGCCGAATTGCCGGCGGTTCCCGACGAATTCCCCGAAAACGGCGCCGCCCGCATCCAATCCCTGCGGGATACCCTGGAGTCACTGGAGTCCGAAAAACGAACGACGGAAACCGAGCGCGCGCAGCTCGAGACGGAATGGCGACAGCTGAACACCGAAAAGCGTTTCGAACCCAATGCTCCCCGCATCCGGTCGCTCGTGCGCCGCATTCCCGCCATTCAAGCCGCCCGCGAGGAAATACCGGCTCTCGAAGAAACGATTCAGCGCGACGAACATCGACTGTCCGAACTACTCCCAAACCTGGGACCAAACTGCACGCTCGACGAACTCGATCGCGTAGACCGCTCCTTGGACGCCCAGCACAAGCTCCGCTCCTTTCGCGAACAGTGCAATGCCGCGCGGCAGACGGTCTCGGACGCCCGCCAACAGCTTGACACACTGCAAGCGCAGCAGGAAGATCTGCAACGACGCATCCGAAACTCCGAAACTGAAATTCAAGAGCAACTCGCAGAAATCATGCCGCGCGAACGCCTCGCCGAGGCGCCGGATTCAGAGACGGTGCTGACCGCTCTGACACGCATACCCGGCACTTTGCGCCAGCTGGAAGCCGTCCGCAATTCCGCCCCGATAAAATCCCCTTTTGCCCTCGTGGACGTCATGACGGCGCGACAAACCGAACGGGTCGGGGGCGCCCTTGCTGCAGCATGCGTTCTCGGTAGCGCGCTGCTGGCATTGGGACAGGCTACGGCATGGAGCGCAAGCCTGTTCGCTTGCGGTGTTCTCTGCGCTTGCGCAGTCGCCATCCTGCGCGTCATCCGCCGCGGACACGCATCCGCGCGACAAGCCGAATCCGAAGCGACCGCTGAACTCGTCAACACCACCGAGGAACTACTTGGCTCCGGCGCGACAGACCGCTGGACAGCTTTGGATTTGGAACCGCGCGTCCGGCGAATCGAAACCCTTCGCGACCGCCTGCATACCCTCCGGCGTGAAAGCGCGCCGCTGCAGCAACGGTGCGACCAAGCCAAAAGCGCGCTTGAAGCCGCTGAAAAAGACCTTGAGGACAAACAGCGCCAATGGCGCCAATGGCGAGCACAACACGGGTTGCCCGAAAACGCTACCCCCGAAATGGCTTCGGATATCCTGCACGCCGTCGAACAGGCCGTCCAGGTCCGCGACCATCTCGCCGAAACCAACACACAACGCGCCAAACGGCAGGACGTGCTTGACCAATGTCGAACGGAACTGTCCGAACTCCAACACCTGATCCCCGAAAACAAACGCGAGCAAACCGCCGAAACCCAAATCCAAACCCTCGCGGACAATCTCGAAGCCGAATCCGAAAAACAGCGGCGCGCCGCCGAAATCCAACGCCAAATGCGATGCCTGGAAAACCGCGTACAAGAAATCCAACACCAAATCAACGATGCCAAATCCGAACGAAACCAACTCCTGAAAACGGCGCGCGTCAACTCCGACGACGAGTTTCTTCAACTTGACAAAACCCGCAGGGAACGCGAACGACTCAACCAGCAAATCCTCTCCCACGAACGCGCGCTCCGAGCCATCTACGGCCCGGAAAACCTCGAAGCCGCTCGCCAAACCCTCGCGGACACCAATCCCGTACACCTCAACGCCCGTCTCGACAAAACAGACAACGCGCTAACCGACGCCAACAACCAACTCCGCGACCTGGATCAAGCAATCGGCGAGCTGAACAAGGAAATCCAGCTCCTGTCCACCGACACCCAAGTGTCCCGCCTCAAATCCGAACGCGCCACCCTCCGCGCCCGCCTGCAAGAGATCAGCCGACAGTGGCTTGTCCAACGCAGCGCCGAACACCTCATCGCCGAAGCTCGACGACGCTTCGAAGAAGAGCGCCAACCCGAAGTCATCCGCGCCGCCTCCGAATTCCTGCAAACGTTCACGCACGGACGCTACACTCGCATCATCGCTGAACTTGAGGATGCCGGCGCACTTGCCATACTCCACCAAAACGGCGAACGCGTACCGACCCAAGCGCTCAGCCGCGGCACCGCCGAGCAACTCTACCTGGCCCTGCGACTTGGCTACATCGCCGCTACCCGCGCCGGCGCCGAAGCGTTGCCCGTCATTATGGACGATATCCTCGTCAACTTCGATTCCTCCCGGCGCGCAGCGGCGGCAAACGCAATCGCGACGTTTGCCGTTCACACTCAAGTTCTCTACTTCACCTGCCATTACGAAACGACGAGACCGTTTCAAGCGGCGACAAAAACGAAAGCAAATATTTGCGAACTTCGAAATGGGACAATTCAGCACTTATAGATCAATCCTGAAACAGCATGAAGCCATGTTCGTCTTATGAATGAGACAGTCTTTTCCGTTTTGAGCAAGGGATGGATTGGCATGATTAATGCTTTTCAATAATCATTAACCAAGGAATCCCTCAAGTTGGGCTTGGTTGAATCCATTGGGCAATGTGGTTTAGGTTAGATTGAAGGTTCTGATCCTATGTCCACAGAATTTGGTTGGATGTCTCCGGCAATGGCATTGAGCGAATGCGAGTATGGCAGGCGTTTCGTTTGCCCTTGAAGTTGCGAC
>JBMCIU010000014.1:0-14471 GCA_048616755.1 Verrucomicrobiota bacterium | reverse complement strand
AACAGCAAGCCTCGGATTACACTTGACATTCCGTACACGGATATACACGGACAGACACGGACAGACACCAGTGGCCAGCGATCAGTGATCGGTCCGATCAGTCTGATCACTGCTGCCCGCCTTTCCACACCCGCCCCCCCCATGCTCCATTCTCCTCCCATTCCATCCGCGCCCGACGAGTTCATCGTCCAAGTCGCGGGCTGTCGAAGCGCGGAGGAGGCGCATATGCTCTCCGCCGCCGGTGTGGACTGGATCGGTTTTCCGCTGCGCCTTGACGTGCATGCCGAAGACGTCAGCGAAGCGGAGGCCGCACGAATCATCGGCGCCTTACCGACCGATGTCGAACCCGTGCTGATCACCTACGAACCATCAGCGCTGCAGATCCGGTCGATGGCGCGAAAAATGGGAGTGCGAATCGTCCAGGTTCACGGGGAAATGCCCCTCGGCGAGCTCAAACAGCTGCATTGCCTGGCACCAGGCCTTCGAATCATTAAAAGCATCGTTGTCGGTGCGCCGGAATGGAAGGATCCCGTTGCGCGCATGAAACGATTCCTGCCGTTCGTGCACGGCTTTATCACCGATAGCTTCGATCCGGCCTCCGGAGCACGCGGCGCCACCGGCAAGCTCCACGACTGGCGGATTAGCCGAAAACTTGTCGAGGAATCCCCAAAACCAGTGATCCTTGCAGGTGGCCTGACACCCGAAAACGTTGCCGCGGCCGTGCGCGCGGTGCGTCCCGCCGGAGTGGATTGCCATACCGGCGTGGAGCAGGACAACGGCGCAAAAAACCCCGTTCGCGTGCAGCAATTCCGCAATCGCGCCCGTGCCGCCGCAATAAAATAAAAAAAGAGGCAGCGCCGCCGGCGGCGCTGCCTCACGCAAACTCAGTGCAGTACGAACGGCCTAGAGGTTGATCTTGTCCCAGTCAGCCTTGCCGACGAACTTGGTTAGATTGCGTCCGTCGTCGGTCTTGCCGCGAATGGCGTAGCGCTTGTTGCCGTCCTTACCGTACTCGACCTTGTCGACTACGTCGGCCTCCACCTTCTTGCGCAACTTCACATCGTAGAACTCTGCCTTCATTACTGGCCTCCTCTCCTGTGTTTTCTGTTTCATGCCCGCGTCGGAGGGTTCAACGCGCAGCACACAATGTCACAGCGCGAGTGCACTTGCGCCATGAGCCGACACCAAACGGCAACCTTTGCACCGTTTGGCCATCTTTCACCATAATCTTACTCAAATTATCGGCAAATGCAAGAGCTGTTCTCCAAACTCGGCATTTTTTTTATTTTTGGCCCATTTTGAGCTGATTTTCACCTTGTTCAAACCTGTTTTATCCGTCTTCTGCCGCCTCGAGTTCTTCCCATCGGGCATACAGTTGCGCCACAAGATGCTCCGCAGCCTTCAATTTTTCATTCAGTCGCGGGATGTCGCTGCCGTGCTTTTCGTAAAAATCGGCGGCGGCAAATAGATCATGGAGGCGCTCCACCTCCGCCTCGGCAGCGAGAATCGCCTCTTCCATGCCTTCCGCCTCTCGCTTTTCTTTCCACGTCAGTTTGCGTGCTTTGGGGCGGCTGCGCTTCGAACTCGAACGAGTAGCTCCGGCGGGAGCGGCGGAGGATGGTTCCCGAGCTTCTCGCTCGGCGCGCTTGGATAAGTAGTAATCGTAGTCCCCTTCCTGATAGAACAGCGAGCCGTCACCCTCAAAGGCGAAAATGCCGGTGCAAACCCGGTTGAGAAAATAGCGGTCGTGACTCACCACCAAAACGCAGCCGCCAAAGTCGACAAGCGCCTCCTCCAAAATGCGCAGGGTGTCCAGATCCAAATCGTTGGTCGGTTCGTCAAGAATCAGAAAATTGCCGCCGTACTTGAGAATTTTGGCGAGCATCAAACGGTTGCGCTCGCCACCGGACAAGCGTCCGACTTGGGTGCGGATTCGCTCGTCGGTGAACAGGAAGCGTTTTAGATAAGCCCACACCGATACCGTTTGCGCGCCTAGCTGAACCGACTCCTTTCCCTCGGCGATTTCGGTGAAAGCATCATTTTCGTCGTTGAGTTGGCGTCGCTGCTGGTCGGCATAGTTGAAGCGGGTCTTCTCGCCGCGGATGATCGTCCCCCGCGCCGGCGGATGATCGCCCAGGATAGTTTTGAGCAAAGTGGTCTTGCCGGCCCCGTTGCGCCCCACAATCCCGATTCGCTGCCCCGGTTCAAAGCAAAACGAAAAGTCGCGGACCAAGGTTTGCCCGCCAATCTCGATGTCTACAGTCGAAAACTCTAGAACCGTCCCCCCCAAACGTCCCGCGGGAGGAATGATCAGATCGACAGTGCCGGGGCGAGAGGGGGGCGATTGCGAAACCGCGTCATTAAAACGGTCGATCCGACTCTGCGACTTGGTGGTTCGAGCCTTTGGCCCGCGCCGAATCCACTCGACTTCCCGCTTGATGAAGGATTGGCGCTTGTCCTCCAAACGGGCTTCGACCTCCTGACGACGCGACTTGGCGGTCAGAAAATCGCTGTAATTGCCCTCGTGCATGAACACGCTGCCGTGGTCAATCTCGAGCGTGCGCGTGGCAACATCGTCCAAAAAAGCGCGGTCGTGCGTGACAAACAGGCAGGTGGTCGGTTGCCGGACAAGCCAAGTAGCCAGCCAGGCGATGGACTCCGTGTCCAAATGGTTGGTCGGCTCGTCGAGCAGCAGCAGCTCGGGCGCGCCAATCAGTGCCCGCGCCAATGCCACACGCCGCTTCTCGCCGCCGGAAAGGTGATCAATGCACCTGTTCAGCTCCGGCAACGCCAAGTGGGAAGCAAATTCATCCGCAAGCCGGTCCAGCTCCCAGCCTCCGCGTTTGTACAATTCGTCTTCAAGCCTGTGCGCCTCGTCGGAATGCGGCGACAGTGTCTCAAAATGCGCCGCCATCTCGCGTAAGTCGCGAGCCCCATCCAGAATCGCCTCCCGGACGCTGGCGTGCCGCTCGAATTCAGCCTCCTGGGGAAGGTAGCCAGACACCAAGTCGCGCCGGCTATCGACCGCACCGTCATCCGGGGGCATTACACCGGCCAAAATGCGCAGAAGCGTCGACTTGCCGCAGCCGTTAATCCCCAGCACCCCCACCCGTTCGCCTTCGTGGACTGTGAACCCCGCACGTTCAAGGATGCGTTGGTCCCCGATCCGAACACACAAATCAGAGCAGCTGCAAATGACCGAACGCTTTTCCATATGTTCGAGGACACGTAGCCCTTAGCCTTAGCCCTTCAGTTTCTCGCTGATGGCATGGGGGCGCTTTAGGGCCTCCCGAACATCCTTCGGAGTCATGTGGCGGATTTTTTCCTCGGACACGCCCAGTTCCCGAAGGCGGCGCTCCTGCGCTTTGATCCGCTTTCGTTTGGCTCCGGGAGCCTTTTTCGGGCGTACTTTGTTTTTGTTTCGGAATGTGGATGTTGCCATCAAAATACCTCGCTTGTATTCGGTCGCGATTCGCCTTCCCGCGGATTTGGAATTGGTTGAAAAAAGAACGGTACTGTAATCGGAGGACGCCCTCGCGTCAAACTTGAATCAGCGACATGAGTTTATCCAGTTCCATTTGAAGATTTGGGGTGAAGCTGTTGCTGTGACGCTGTTGCGCCAGCTCCTCCAACGACCAGAACCGCAGCGCATCAATTTCACTTGAGAGCGCCTCGAACGGACCGTCATGCACCAGCTTGTACACCGCCACATTCTCCGACTCCACCCGGTTCCTGATGCGGTGCTGGAACAAATATTCGAGCGGCTCGTTTCCCAAGTCAATCCCCAGTTCCTCCTGGGTCTCGCGCCTGGCAGCTTGCTCGTAATTTTCGCCGGGTTGCAGGTGCCCGCCCACGGCGGTGTCCCATTTGCCCGGCTGGATATCCCGCCGGGCAGATCGCTTCTGCAAAAGCAGGCGCCCGTCAGTGCTGAACACGACCACGTGCGCCGTGCGATGCACTAAATTCGGGTTGCCGTGACATTCGGACCGCCGAGCACGCCCCACAACGCAGTCGTGTTCGTCGACAATCTCGAACCATTCTTCGTGTGTTTGTTTCATTACTTAAACCGTATGAAGGTCGGCAGGCGTTATCCGGACTTGGTGAAATAAATCAATGCCTGCCTCGCTGCGCCGTGTTTGCAATTGCCATGAACGCCGTCGGGAACCGACGAAAAGGGAGACGACTCCCGCGCCAACACGATGCGGAAACCTGGCTTCTCATCCGCGCGTGCCTTGAGAATGGCTGCCCGACCAGGACTCGAACCTAGACTAGATGAACCAGAATCACCTGTGCTACCATTACACCATCGGGCAGTTTGACGTCAATAAAATCAAACGGCACTATAGTTCGTCAAATTTTGATATCAAGCATTAACGGACTTTGGCGCGGAAAGTGGCGCCCTAAACCCGGAAAGGCAGTGCTTTGCCTATCCAACCTAACTTTAACCAAGCTCAACGATGCAAACCCACGCTCCCGAACAACGCGACATCATGCTGACCGCACCGGACGAAACCCTCCTGCGCCAGTGCCGCGTCGACCGATTCCGCGGCTCCGGACGGGGCGGGCAAAAACGAAATGTCACAGATTCCGCCGTGCGCCTCACACACCACCCCACTGGCGTGGTTGCCGAATCCGACGCCACCCGCAGCCAAACCCGAAACCGCGATCAGGCACTCCGTCAGTTGCGCAAACAAATCGCCCTCCAATGCCGCGCATCCCCTAAACCGACACAAACCGCTTCGCCGCCAAAATCACGACGATCCCCCGAGTACTGCCTCTGGGTGGCACAAATCCTGGATGTCCTCGCGGCAAACGGCTGGAGCGTGGGCGATGCCGCGCGGACTGTCGGCGTGAGTACCGGCAAACTCGTCAAATGCCTCGCCGCCGATCCCGATGTCTGGCAGATCGTCAACTCCGCGCGGGCCGAAGCCGGGCTCAACCCCCTAAGGATGCCGCAGTGACTCCCCATTGTGCAAAAGTCGTCGCGACCACTGGCGAAATCAAGAGAACACAGTATGTTACTTGCCGCAAACCTGCAATTGATCCGGAGAGGTGCCTGAGTGGCCGAAAGGAACGGTTTGCTAAACCGTCGTACCGCGAATAGCGGTACCGGGGGTTCGAATCCCCCCCTCTCCGCCATATCTTCCACTGTTTGAACCGTTACGTATTGCCAACCCAAGACCTGCCTGCCCCCCCCTTCGCGCCAACGGCGTTTTGCATACCAGTACTACGCCAGCAGGTCGCAGAGGACGCCAATCCGGTTGCGCGTGCCCATGCTTCTGTACAGGCACATGAAGTAGTGCAAAAACATGGCTTTGCGTCCTTTGACCGGTACTCCCAAGGCGTGACCGCATGCGCGAAAATTCGCCATTGGCACGACGAATCCGAGGTCCGGCGGCAAACAGGCGTGGGGCTCTTTGCCGGCTATTTCCCGGAGGATGTTGCGGGCGGCGTCGCGTCCTTCGGAAATGGCGAACTGAACGGCGGGGCGCAGCATGCGCTCGGCGCGTTCCAGGCCGGCGGCGTCGCCGGCCGCGTAGCAGCGATCGGCGAACTGCAGGGTCGGCGCGACCAGCAATCGTCCCTGCGGGCGGTCGCCCGCCAGCGCGCGCACGCAAGCAGGGGTATGAACCCCGGCCGCCCAGGCGACTAAACTTTGGGGAAACTCGTCGCCGCCGCTTAATGCCGCATGCTGGTCCGCATAGGACTGCAGCGTTGAATTCGGGTGCAGGACGATTCCCATTCGCTCGAGATTTGCGCGACAGTAGCTGCGCACTCGTTCGTCCAGTCCGGGCAATACGGTGGGGGCACGGTCAACAAGGTGGAGCGTTTTGCCCTCGATCGTCCGTCGTAGCCGCAGACGTCGACGAGCGTTGGTGACTAGCTCCACACCGGTGTACCCTCCGCCGACGACCACCACGTGTTTGAAGTCATTCTTGTCCAGGCATCGTGAAATCTTCAGCGCATCGGCCACGGTATCCATGCACGGGATCTGGGCGGCGAACTCATCGCGACCGTAGTAGTTGGTTTCGGTTCCCGTGCACACGAGCAAGTAATCCGCGGACAGTGTACGCCCGTTCATGCGCGTAACGGTGCGCCGGTCCGGATCGATCTCGGAGACGGCGGCTCGGAGGAAACGGGCGCCGTGGCGGCGGGCGAACTGTTGCAGGTCCAGGCGCAGGTTGTCGGACTGCACGCGCTTGCCGACAACGTCGGGCAGCAGCGGCAGGTTTTCCGCAAACGGCTTGCGGTCAATCATGACCACGTCTAGCTTGTCCCGGTGCGCGGTCAGTTGCAACATCGCAAACAGTCCGGCATATCCGCCGCCGACGATCAGAATTGTGGGTTTGGCTGCCATAACGCAATATCCAGGATAATGACGAGCGCAATCAGCAATTGTGCGCCCAGTGTGAGTTTCGACGCCTGCAGGCAGTGATGTTTCGAATCGAAGTGACGCCGCAACAGCCGAGTTGCATGCCAAAGAGCGGGAATCGCCGCGGCCAGCGCCAGATATAGGCGCGGGCCAAGCACGCCGGCAACAACGCACGCCGTTACACTGACCATAACCAACAACGCCAGAACGGCATACAGCAACCACGCGCGACTCGGCCCGGTCCAGTCGATCCAGTTGCGCTTGCCGCCGAGCGAGTCCTCGGGATGGTCGGGGATTTCATTGGCCACCAGCAGCAAGGTCGTCAACAGCCCGAAGGGAATCGCCAGCAGAGCACTTTCCGGAGCGGGAAATGCACCCGTCCGCAAACTGTAGCCGCCCATCACCACCGCCGGGCCAAACAAGAGAAAGACAACCGGCTCTCCACAATGACGATAGGAGAGCTTGAGCGGCGCGCAGGAATACATCCAGGCCAGAGCAAGAATTCCCGCCAAGTAGACTAGAATGTCCGCTCGACCGGTCGTCATGGACAGCGCCGCCACGGCACCGGCGGCAATTACGGCAAACAGGGTTGCCCCGTTGAAGAAAAAAGCGACGGAAAGCTCGCCGGTGTGAATTAGTTTCGAGCCGCCAAACAGGCCGTAGCGAACGGGATCGCGGGTGTCCACGCCGCTGCGCGTGTCGGCATAGTCATTGATGAGGTTCGCGCTTAGGTGCGTGCATGCCACGGCAAGCAGTCCGAGCCAAAACAGGTTGTATTGAGCGGCCCCGGGCGCCAATGCGAAGCCCGCGCAAAAGGGCAACACGCTAGCCGCAAGAAACGGAGCGCGCAGCGCCTTGACGGCCGCAACCATTGTTGACGGCCGGAATTCGGCATGGTCTACTGGTACCATTTGTCTCTCAGGAAGGAGACTGTATTGCCCAGCGCCAGTCGCCCCGGTCCCGAAACCAGAAAGCCCGCGATGACGATGCACATTGCCAGGGGGTACCCGGCCGCGCCGAATCCGTCGCCGGAAAACTTCATGACCGTGGCCACCAGCATGGTGATGAACAGCAGGATGTTCAGAGGACGAAACAGCAGGCCCAGCACCAGACAGGCACCGCCCACAGCCTCGCTGAACGCCGCCATGAACCCCCAGAACGTCGGCGCGAAACCGATGCCGAAAACCTGCATCGCGCCCCCCAGTTCGCGCCATTGCTCCGTACCGCCGGAGAGCTTCTCGAAACCGTACTTGAAGAATAGCAGGCCGATTCCCAAACGCATCACCAAAAGCCCATAATTCATCGTCCGATCCGTGGATACAGCCATTTCTACTTCTCCTGCTTAGTTATGCTTTGTTGCACAAGCGCGCTGAATCGCTCCGCAACGTCCGTAGACTGCCGATGTGCAGCCGCGCCCAAGACATACTCTATATTGAGACTGGCCAGGTTTCAAATGCCGGCGTTTCGTAGGGATGCACGCCTTTCAGTGCCGCCAGCGCGGTCTCCAGACACTCGTCGCGGCAAAGCATTTCAACCTTGATTTCCGGTTCGACATGCACTCTGCCGCGCTCTCCCAAGTGCGGATGACTGCCCGACAGCGGACGAAACTGCCCTTGGCCCCCGCTTTGCCAACAGCACCGGTCGTAGTTGCCCAAACGCCCGGCGCCTGCTCCAAATACCGCGTCCTTGACCGCTTCAACATGGGAGGCGGGAACATAAAAACACAATTTCCAGACATTGGTATCCATAACTTGGAACTATACCATCGAAAGCCCGGACGGCTATGCGCGCGGAAAATGGTGGAACCAGGCGCGCACGGGCTCGGCCCGGTTTTACTGAGAAGACGAGACACCCCGTCGAGCCGGGCCCGTCGAGTTTGGCGCCCAGCGGGTCCTCGGAAGGCGACGCGTTTTGCCGGTGCGGGCAACCGGCCTCGCCATGCGATAACCGGCGGGGTTCGAGAGGACTCTCACCCTCCATTGCGCGCGGGCATGCATTCCCCACGAAATGATCCGACATGGCAGTCGTCGATTCAGGGTTCACAGGATCGATAGGCGGCACTATAGTACCTCCCAAAAGACGTGAGCACCGATCACGAAGTTCAGAGATCTGATCTCTTATGCTTGAATGGAGCCTTTTTCAGACAAACGGAGCGAGAACACATGGCTAACCGTATTGAAATGAGCGATGCCGGCCTAGTCGTCGGCGACAATCCCATCATCCCCTACATCGAAGGCGACGGCACTGGCCCGGACATCTGGCGGGCCACCGTCCGCGTCCTCGACAGCGCCGTTCGCAAGGCGTACAACGGGCAACGCGCCATTGAGTGGACGGAGATATACGCCGGCCAGAAATCCTTCGACCGCTCCGGCGAGTGGCTTCCGGACGCCACGGTTGAGGCCTTCCGCACCTACCACGTCGGAATCAAGGGACCGCTCACCACCCCTGTGGGCGGTGGCATCCGCAGCTTGAACGTAGCTATTCGCCAGGCGCTCGACCTCTATGTCTGCCAGCGCCCCGTGCGTTATTTCCAGAAAACCCCCTCCCCCGTCCGCAACCCGCAGGACGTGGACATGGTTATCTTCCGCGAAAATACCGAAGACGTCTACGCGGGAAAGGAACTGCAGGCCAACACCGCCGAAGCGAAAAAACTGCTTGATTTCCTCAAGGCCAACTACGGATGGGATATCCGCCCCGATTCTGGCATTGGCATCAAACCGATCAGTGAAACCGGCAGCAAACGCCTGGTCCGCGCCGCCATCGAGTACGCCATCCGCGAAAATCGCGCCAGCGTCACGCTCGTCCACAAGGGCAATATCCAAAAGTTCACCGAAGGCGCGTTCCGTTCATGGGGGTATGAAGTCGCGCGCGATGAATTTCCCGAGCAATGCGTCAGCTGGGACGACTGCGGCGGCAATGTCCCCGAAGGAAAAATCCTGGTCAAGGACGCCATCGCCGACATCTTTCTGCAGCAAATTCTCACCCGGCCGCGCGAGTTCGACGTAGTCGCCACCATGAATCTCAACGGCGACTACTTCTCCGACGCGCTCGCCGCCCAAGTCGGCGGCATCGGCATCGCGCCAGGCGGCAACATTAATTATACCACCGGCCACGCCGTCTTCGAAGCCACTCACGGAACCGCGCCCAAATACGCGGACCAGGACAAAGTCAATCCCGGCAGCCTGATCCTCTCCGGCGTCATGATGTTCCGCTACATGGGCTGGCACGAAGCCGCAGAACTCGTGTCTCAAGCACTGGAAACAACCATCAGCAACAAAACCGTCACCTACGATTTTGCGAGACTAATGGATGGAGCTCAAACGCTCAAATGCTCCGAATTCGCCGACGCAATCATTCAAAACATGGCATAAATAAACCCAATGCCCGAAGGCACACCGACAGACTGGAACGAGTACGAGTGGGAACAGGCGCTGCGCGAAAGCGACCAGTATGCATCCCGCTATATGAGATTGCTGCGTCGATTCAGCGACCTGCCCGGAGGGCAGGACCTGATCGCCGAACGCATGGAGAGTGCCTCGACCGCATTGCCCACCTGTGACTTCGACTGCGATTCCTGCGAACATCGCTGGAATTGCGAATTTGCCATGCCCCACGACTGGATGCTCGGCGAAATTCCCGACATTGACGAGGACGAGGAGGACTTACTGGACGACGAGAACGACGACGGCGGTCTGCTCTACGAGAAGGACGTCACCTTCGCCCTGCTGCGACAGATGACCCTCGGCTGGTGCAACGTTTACGCCGCCGTCCTACCCGCCGAACAGCGCGGCCCCGCCCTCACCGTTCTCTATCACCTCGGACGCGCGCTCGGCAACCTTGCCTACACACTTGAAGAAACCGACGCGGAACAGCCCGACGCCGGCATCGCCTTCCTAAAGCGCTGTCAAAACCACCTTAACGAGGCGCTCGGAATCATGAACCGACTCGGCCAGGAGTCCGCCCGTCACGAACGCCTGATGAAAGCACTGAGAAAACATCTCATGGAAGCCCGCGAGGGCGTCCTGCGACACCTGGAAAAGCGCCGGAGGCCTTGAATGCTGCGTATTGGACTGATTGGTTGGCCCGTTAAGCACTCGCTCTCTCCTCCCATGCACGAGGCCGCCTTTCGCGCCTGTGGACTTGATGCCCGCTACGAGCTGGTCGAGACGCCGCCGGGCGAAGTCTCCGAAACTGTCCGCCGCCTGTTAGCTCACGGATTCCGCGGCTGGAACGCAACCGTTCCGCACAAAGCAGCCATGGCGACGATTGTCGACCAGGCCGAGCCCGTAGCCCAAGCGGCAGACAGCGTCAACACCGTTGTCGTCAACGACGGCTGCCTTGCCGGCTATTCTACCGATGGCTACGGCCTCGAAGAGGCGATCCGGGAAGCGTTCGGAATGGTCGTGTCGGGATCAAGTGTCGGCTTCATCGGGGCCGGCGGCGCCGCGCGGGCCTGCTGCATGCATTTTGCCAACCGCGGGGTGCGCAAACTGGTCATCGCCAATCGCACGCTCGACCGCGCCTCGTCACTGCTGAGCGACGTTCAGAGCTTTCAACCCGATGCGCTTGGCGCCGCCTGTTCCTTCGCGGATCCCCCCGCCCTACAAGCCGCGCTTGCGGACGTGGACGTCGTTATCCAAGCCACCTCGGTGGGACTGCACTCCCACGATCCCTCGCCGATCCCAGCCGAATGTCTGCCGAAGGGAATTCCCGTCATGGACATGGTCTATCGCCGCACCTCGTTCCTGCACGCGGCCGCCTCCCGCGGTTCGCCTACCGCCGACGGGCACGCCATGCTGTTGCACCAGGGAGCGCGAAGCTTCGAACTGTGGACCGGACGCGAGGCCCCCGTGCCTGCCATGCGCCAAGCCCTTGAAAACGCCATGGCAAACCGATAACCCCGATAACCGATAATCCCCCCACACAAGGAGCCTCACCGTGTCACCCCTGATCTTCTATTCCGTCTGGATATTTGTTCTGGGGCTGTGCGTCGGCAGCTTTCTCAACGTCTGCATCTCCCGTCTTCCGCGCCACGAATCAATCCTTTACCCTCCCAGCCATTGTCCCGAATGCGGCCACAGCATCCGTGCCTGGGAAAACATTCCCGTGCTGAGCTATGTATTTCTGCGGGGCCGATGCAGCGGATGCGGCCAACCAATCTCCCTGCAATACCCCTTGGTTGAACTGGCAACGGGCATCCTCTTCACGATTCTTTGGCAACGGCTCTGGCTGACGGGCGCAAGCGTATGGGCCACCCTGCCCGCACTGATTCTGGCGGCAATTCTACTGGCGACAGCGTTGACCGACATTAAGCACGGCATGATTCCGAACATGCTGACATTGCCGGGAATTGGCCTTGCTGTCCTGCTGACTCTGGTGTTGCCGTCCGTGGAGACCCCGCTGTTGTGGGGGCCTTCCCAGCCGGCGGCTTGGCTGAGCTCCTTGGCGGACATTCTCCCTATCCAAGACCATGCGCCCCCCCTGTTGGCCGCACTCGGCGGCGCCCTGTTGGGCGGGGGAGTTTTGCTCGTATTTCGCGAAATCGGTCGTTTGGCTTGGGGCAAGGCGCGAATCACCTGCGAGCAATCGCATCAACTCCGCATATCCGCACTGGGCTTGGTTATCGACGAGGATGATCCGCGCCCCCTCCACGCGCTTCTGCCGCGGCGCTCGGACACCCTCACCGTCGAATTGGAGGCCCCGCCTTCTCACCCCTCGCTCGCCGACAACGCCAAAGCAGGCGACCGCATTCGCGTGACCCGCACCGGCGTGCAGTTAAACCACACCACCATTGCCTTTAATGAACTTGGCGAACTTTATCTGTCCAGTCGCCGATGGTGGCAGCCGCGCGAAGTACTGGGTTTGGGCGACGTCAAGCTGGCGGCAGTGCTGGGCAGCTTTCTGGGGATCACCGGCGGCTTTTTTGCACTCACGATGGGCGCGTTGCTCGGCACTGTGTGGGGCATTTTGGCCTTGGCATGCACCCGCGGGCAATCTGGCGGCACAGTTGCATTTGCTCCATTTTTAGCGGGCGGAGGCATGATTTGGCTATTGGCCGGCCCAGAAATTCTATACTGGTATTCACGATTATTCGGATAACTTGGCAAGTCGGGTTGAAAACTTCAACAAAGGCGATTAGGTTTCCGCATTCGGCAAATTTGCGATGTTGCGAACACCGCGGATGCCGCAAAGCAACCACCACGTAGAAGAGGAAATGACTATGGCCATTCTCAATCGTATTCTCAGTGTTCTCATCGTCCTTCTCGCCATCACTGCCGCCGTCTTCAGCTTCCTTCTGTTTGAACGCAGACAGGAATTCCGCGAGCGTGCCGACAAGCTCGCCGACACGCTGAGCCAAACCGTGCAGCAGATCGACCGAAACAGCCAGACCAGTTACTCCGAAAAACTCACCTTCAACCCCGCCACCGAAGAACGCCCCTCAAGCGGAACTCTCAGCTGGCAGAAATACCACGAAGCATTCGACCCCGAAACTAAATCCTACGCCAAGTTCGACGACCGCATCAAAACCGCCGTCGAAGCCGCATCATCGATCAACGAGCAACGCGACCTGCTTGCCGAAAAATTTGCCGAGGCCGGCATCATCCTGGGCTTGGATGAGTCCGACGCTCAAGCCGCCGACCTCAAAAACCTCGACCGCCCGAAACGGTACCAGACGACCTCCGAAACCATTGTCGATCAAGCCGACGCCGTCATCGAGCGCGACACGCAAATGATTCAATCCCTCGCTGAAATCAGCAACAGGATTGGGCATCCAATTGACCGCGCACCGTTCGAAAAACGCGACCGCAGCATCGCTGACGAACAGGAGGGCACAATACAAGTTGAACCCTACAACGTGGAATCTGAACTTTCCGAGCTCGAAAGCAACGTCAGCAACCTGAAAGACCGCTGCGACGAGTATGCCGACACCCTCTCGGACACTCTCTTCAACCGAATCGATCTCTTCTCCTGGACCGCCAACAAGCAAGATATTTCCAGTGAAACCGAAACCGAATACACCGAAGGCCTGCGCTCCCTCGTCGAGGACTTCGGCGGCATCAACCAAAAACTGCGCGAGCTGGAAATCACCAAACAGGATTTGGAGGAAACCAAAACCGATCTCGCCGAAACCGAGCAAGAACTCAGGCACACCAAAGAAACCATAATCGAACAGGAAAACGAAAACGCTGACCTCAAGGACCAAATAGCCCGACTGAAAGACCAGAAGGGCATCGACGACGACGACACCCCCATCGTCGAAATGGAAAAGGACCTGCGCGGTGAAGTGCTCGAAGTCAACCGGCAATGGGGATTCGTTGTCACCGACCTGGGGCGCGGCGAAATCAACTCCGGCACGGAGCTGCTGGTGGCTCAGAACGACGACTTTGTCGCCCGCATTATGGTCACGCGCGTCCTGCAAGACGTCAGCGTTGCCGAAATCAGTCCTGAAGTCCAGTCGGGGACCATCTCCATCGGTGACCGCCTGATCCTTCCACAAGAAGAAACCAACTAAAGGAGGCCCTCATGCTGGAAAGCAAATTTTTCACCACTGTTGCGGTCCTCACCCTACTCTGCCTGGCCGCAATCGTGGCCATGCAAGTGACCGAAGGCATGGTTTTCGGACTCTTTCAGTAGGACAATTGCTCATGAGCCGGAAATTGCATCGTTTTTTTTGCGCCCCCCGCCTTCTGCGCCTAGCCATCGCTGCAAGCACGCTGTTCCTTTTTACCGGCTGTCGGGCCATTCTAGGGTCGGGTGATTCCGAGCGCCCCTCCGACCTGCCCTGGAGCGAACCGGCAGGCTGGGAATCGCAAGGAATGGGCCTGCCGTATTAGTGAGCATTGCCGCGAAACACCTGCACAGACATTCAGCATACAATACGGACTGTCCCTTCCGCGCTTCGTGCGTGGTCCTCGGACCAACAATGCGGTCTAAACGACCAAGCGCCCTGACCTCGGCGAAGACGGGCCATTCAGCCCAAGAAAAGTGCGCAATCACCAAACTGCCCCCAAAAGCAGTGATTTCTGGCACAATCATTGCTCTAAGCCAAAAGCCAAAAGCCAAAAGCCAAAAGCCAAAAGCCAAAAGCCAAAAGCCA
>JBMCIU010000013.1:0-14949 GCA_048616755.1 Verrucomicrobiota bacterium | reverse complement strand
TTAAAAAGAGGTGTTGTCTGGCCAGTTTTGGTTGTTCAGGATGTGTTCGGCGGCATCGCGGCAGAGGGGAGGGGGGAAGCCGCGGCCGGCGAGGAATCGGCAGATGCGGGCGTATGCGTCGCGTCGGGGGGTGCCGGGTTTGATGAGTCGGAGTTTGGCTTCGCCCGCGCGGATGGCGCGGGTCAGATCGGTTTCTCCGTCTTCGGTTTCTTCCCAGTTTGCAAGGACGTCGCGGATGATGTCGGCGGCGACGCCGCGTTTGCGCAGTTCGTTGCGGAGCTTCAGCGGGCCGACCGGGCGGGAACCTTCCAGTTTTTCGCGACAGTAGGTTTCGGCGTACTGTCGATCATCGACCAAGCCCAAACGTGTGAAGTCAGCGAGGACTTGGTCGATGTTGTCTGCAGCGAAGCCTTTGGTGCGCAGTTTTTTTCTCAGCTCAAGCTCGGTGTGCATGCGCTGATCAAGCAGCCGAATGGCTCGTTCGCGGCAGTTGTCGAGCGGGTCGCTCATTGTTCGGGCTGTTCGGGCTGATCGGTCTGCTCGGCCGGATCAGCCTGATCGGCCGGATCGGGTTGCTCGGTCTGATCGGGTTGCTCGGTCTGTTCGGTCGGATCGGGTTGCTCGGTCGGATCTTCGGGGAGCAGGTCTGGGACTAGGGAGATGCCGGTGAGTTCGTCTTTCTCGCGCAGTCGAATGATGCGCACGCCTTGGGAATTTCGTCCGATGCGTCGGATTTCGCCGGTGCCGATACGGACGATTTGGCCGCGTTTGGTGGTCATGATGATGTCTTCGTCGCCAAAGACTTGGAGGGCGCCGACAACGGAGTCGTTTTGCTTGAGCCGGATGCTGATAACGCCTTTTCCGCCGCGCCGGGTCAGACGGTATCCGCCGGTGATGTTGGCGTCCTGTTCGGCGATTCCGGAACCGAGGGCGGTGCGCTTGCCCATGCCGTTTTTAGTGGCGACCAGGAGATCGGCTTCGGCGTCGACCACGGACATGGAGACGAGGGTAGCGACGCGTTTGCCGTCGGCGTCGAGCAGGTTCATGCCGCGCACTCCGCGAGCGGTTCGGCCCATGGCGCGAACGTCCTGTTCATGGAAGCGTACGGCCATGCCGTTGTCCGAGGAGAGCAAGATGTGCTGGTTGCCGTCGGTGAGCTGGGCGTCGATCAGATCATCGTCATCGTCCAGGCCAATGGCGCGGATGCCGCGGTGACGCAGGTGCCGGAATGCGTTGAGGGCAGTTTTCTTGACGGTTCCGTTGCGGGTTGCCATCATGATGTAGCGGTCGTCGACATCGACTGCATCGACGGTCAGCATGGCGCGAATCTGTTCGCCGTCCACCAGATCGACCAGGTTAATCAGTGCTTTGCCGCGCCCGGTTCGTCCGCCCTCGGGGATTTCGTAGACCTTTAGCCAGTGCATCTGTCCCTGGTTAGTGAAGAAGAGGATGTAGTCGTGCGTGCAGGCGGTCATCAGGTGTTCGACATAGTCTTCGTCTTTGGTTTGCATACCGATCACTCCGATTCCGCCGCGTCCCTGGGTCCGGTAGAAGTCGAGGGGAACGCGTTTGATGTATCCGGCGGCGGTGACGGTGACCACGCACATGCCGCGCGGGATCATATCCTCGATGTTCAGTTCCTTTTCGCCGGGCAGGATTTCGGAGCGTCGTTCATCCGCGTAGCGGTTGCGGACTTCCATAAGTTCTTCGCGAACCACGCCCATACGCATGTTTCGGTCGGCGAGCAGTTGGCGGTAGTATTCGATGCGCTCGATGAGCTTGTCGTACTCGGTTTGCAGTTCTTCGAGGGCGAGGGCGACGAGTTGATGGAGGCGCATTTCGAGGATGGCCGCGGTTTGGCGCTTGGACAGTTCAAAGCGGGCCATAAGCTGCTCGCCCGCTTCGTCGCGGGTGCGCGAACTGCGGATGATGCGCACGACTTCGTCGATGTTTGCGGCGGCCTTGAGCAGTCCTTCGAGGATGTGGGCGCGGGCTTCGGCCTTTTCCAGCTCGAACTGGGTGCGCCGGGTGATGATTTCCAGGCGGTGGTCTATGTAGGCCTGGAGCAGCTCGCGCAGGTTCATGGTGCGCGGTCGGTTGCGGTCGACCACCAGGAATTGGCAGCCGAAGCTGGTTTGCAGGAGGGTTTGGGAGTAGAGCTGGTTGAGCACGATGTTGGCCATGGCGTCGCGTT
This sequence comes from Verrucomicrobiota bacterium, assembly GCA_048616755.1. GTDB lineage: Bacteria > Verrucomicrobiota > Lentisphaeria > Oligosphaerales > CAZSBQ01 > CAZSBQ01. The sequence goes on along the minus strand of JBMCIU010000013.1, from coordinate 12,755 downwards.
TGAGTTCGATGACCACGCGGATGCCGGTGCGGTTGCTCGACTCGTCGGTGAGCCCGGAGATGCCGGTGATCTTTTTGTCGTTGACCAGTTCGGCGATGCGCTTGACTAGGTTTTCCTTGTTGACGGCGTAGGGCAGTTCGGTGATGACGATGCGGTCGTGGGTGTCGCCTTCCTCAATGCTGGTCTTGCCTCGCAGTCGGAGGACTGCGTGGCCGGTTTCGTAGAGTTGGATGATGGGGTTGATGCCGAGGATTTGCCCGCCGGTGGGAAAGTCGGGTCCGGGGAGAACCTGCATCAGCTCGCGTGCGGTGGCGCTGGGGTTGTCGATGATCATGACGGTGGCGTCGATCACTTCGGCGAGGTTGTGCGGGGGGATGTTGGTGGCCATGCCCACGGCGATGCCGGCGGAGCCGTTGACCAGCAGGTTCGGGAAGCGGGCGGGCAGCACGCTGGGCTCGGTGTTCTGCTCGTCGAAGGTCGCTTCCATGTCCACGGTGTCTTTTTCCAGGTCGGTGAGCATTTCCTCGGCAAGTCGCTCCATGCGGCACTCGGTGTACCGGTAGGCGGCGGCGGCGTCCCCGTCGATGCTGCCGAAGTTGCCTTGCCCGTCGATGAGGGGGGCGCGCATTGAGAAGTCCTGGGCCATGCGCACGAGGGTGTCGTAGACGGCCTGGTCGCCGTGGGGGTGGTAGTTACCGATAACCTGACCGACGACTTTTGCGCACTTGCTGTAGGCGTGGGATTTGCTCAAGCCCAGTTCGCGCATGGCGTAGAGTATGCGCCGGTTGCCGGGTTTTAGCCCGTCGCGCACATCCGGTATGGCGCGTCCGACGTTGACGCTGAGCGAGTACTGCATGTAGGCGTCGTGCAGCATGTCCTCGATGGCGCCGGGGATGTCGCGGGAAAAGCGGTTTGGGGGTTGGCTGGGAATTTCCGGAGTGGTTTCGTTGTCCATCTGTGGTGGCTGTCCTTTGGCAATAACGTTCGGGCAGGTTCTCGAAATGAGCGAGCGGCTGCCGTTGGTTCAACTCGATTGCGGATGCTCCAGGCGTGAAGCGCGGGTTAGATGTCCAAGTCCTTCACGGATTCGGCGAAGCGTTCGATGTAGGCGCGCCGGGGTTCGACTTCGTCGCCCATGAACAGCGTGAACAGACGTTCGGCCTCGACGGCGTCATCCATGGTGACTTTGATCATTTTGCGGGTTTCCGGATCCATCGTGGTTTCCCAAAGTTGTTCGGGATTCATTTCGCCCAATCCCTTGTAGCGCTGGATCTGCAGGCCTTGGCGCCCCGCTGCCAGAACATGTTCGAACATCTCCATGAGCGAGTTGGTTTGGGTAACCTTGTCGCCCTCGACGATTTCCAGAATGGGTTCCTCGCCCTCGAATACGGTGCTCGGCGCGAAGCCGTGCTCTTCCAGGCGGTGTTCGATGCGGGTGAAGGAGGTCGCCTCGTAGATGGGGACGACTTCAATGTCGGAATGGCGTTTGACCGAGGCGGTGACGGGGGTGCGATCGGCCTCGCCGGCGTCACTGTCTTCGTCTTCGCCGGTTGCGGTCTCCGGCGGCTGTTGGATGCCCAGGCGCTCTTCAGCCGCGGCGATGAGGTCTGCTTCTTCGGAATCGCTGAACACGAAGCTTGATGAGCGTGTGCCGTCTGGTTCGCGGATGTTGATCAGCGCCATGGGGTAGGCGCCGGTTTCGGGGTGGCGCGCGGCGAGATAGTTTTCCGGGGAGATCCCGTGGCGTCGAAGTGCGTTGCAGAGGCGCTGGATTTCGCGCACGATGGCAACGATTTGACGAACTTCCTCGTCGGTAATTTCTCCGTCTTTGGAGTCGGCAATGCGGCGTACTTGCAGCTCATCCAAACCCAGTTCGAGCAGGAGCGTGTCCAGTTCCTCTTCGGTGTCGACATACTGCTCGCGTTTGCGGCGCTTGATTTTGAACAGGGGTGGGCGAGCGATGTAGATGTAGCCGTGCTCGATCAGTTGCTTCATCTGTCGGAAGAAGAAGGTGAGCAGGAGGGTGCGGATGTGCGAGCCGTCGACATCGGCGTCGGTCATGATTACGATGCGGTGATAGCGGGCGCGCTCAATGTCGAATTCGTCGGCGCCCACGCCGCAGCCGATGGCCGTGATCAGGGCCATGATTTCGTTGTTGTTGAACAGTTTGTCGATGCGCGCCTTTTCGACATTGAGCAGCTTGCCGCGGATCGGCAGGATGGCCTGGTAACCGCTGTGGCGTCCCTGCTTGGCGGAGCCGCCGGCAGAGTCGCCCTCGACGATGAACAGTTCGCTCTGAGACGGATCGCGCTCGGAGCAGTCGGCGAGTTTGCCGGGCAGGGCGGCGGTGTCCAGTGCGGTTTTGCGGCGGGTTAGTTCACGGGCTTTGCGAGCGGCTTCGCGTGCGCGGGAGGCCAGCAGCGCCTTTTCGCAGACGGTTTTGGCATCCTGGGGGTGTTCCTCGAAGTATGTGCTCAGTCCCTCGTTGACGATGGATTCCACGATGCCGCGGACGTCGCTGTTGCCGAGCTTGGTTTTGGTCTGGCCCTCAAACTGGGGATCGCGCACCTTGACGCTAATGATGGCTGCCAGCCCCTCGCGCACGTCGGTGCCGGAAACGGTGCCCTCGTTGCGGAAGCTTGGCACGCTTTTGATGTATGAGTTGAGAGTGCGCGTGAGCGCGCCCTGGAAACCGGAAAGATGGGTGCCGCCCTCAATGGTGTTAATGTTGTTGGCGTAAGAGAAGATGTTGTCGCCAAAACTGTCGGTGTACTGCATTGCTACTTCCGCCTCGACATCCTCGCGCGAGGCTGAGAAGTAGATGACGTCGCAGAGTCCCTGTTTGCCTTCGTTGATGTGCTCGGCGAATTCGCGAATGCCGCCTTCGAAGACGAAGGTTTCCTCGCGGTCCTCGTCGCCGGACTCGTCGCGCAGTGTGATGCGCACCCCGGCGTTGAGGAAGGCCAGTTCGCGCAGGCGATTGGCGAGGATGTCCCATTTGTAGGCGCCGGTCTCGAAGATGGTTTCGTCGGCCCTGAAGGTCATGACCGTACCCGTGTCGTCGCAGGCGCGCACTCGTTTCAGCGGCGAAACCGTGATGCCGCGCTCAAAGCGCATGTGATGCACGCCGCCGTCGCGGTGCACCTCCACCTCGAGCCATTCGCTGAGGGCGTTGACGCAGGAAACGCCGACGCCGTGCAGCCCTCCGGAGACCTTGTAGGCGTCGTGGTTGAATTTGCCGCCCGCGTGCAGGACGGTGAGCACCACCTCGACCGCCGGCATCTGCTCGGTTTCGTGCATGTCGATGGGGATGCCGCGCCCGTTGTCGCTGACTGTGACGCTGTGATCGACGTGGACGGTGACTTGAATGTCGGAGCAGTGACCGGCCAGCGCCTCGTCAATGCTGTTGTCGACGACCTCGTAGACCAAGTGGTGCAGCCCGCGCTCGCCGGTATCGCCGATGTACATGCTTGGGCGCATGCGCACCGCCTGCAAGCCCTCGAGCACCGTGATTTGCTTGGCGTCGTAGCTGGGCGGAAGGTCTTCGATCGATATCTCTTCTGGAGGAGTGGCGAGATCGGACAGGGAAGTTTCGGAATTGCTCATAAAAAGGCGGTTGCTCCTTGGGCTGCGAACCACGCGCGCGAATGCGCCAACACGGGATCCGGTTTTGGTTGTTTGACAGTAAAGTAGCGCGTAGTTCCAGTTTTTCCAGCGGCGGAAGTGAAAAAACCTAAGCCCAAATGCTTTTTTTGAGCTTTAATTGGCTGTCACTGAAAAAGTGGGCCGGTTTGGCTTCCGCTTGGGATGCCTCTTTGCAAATTGCTCAGCGACAATTGCGGCGTTGGTTGGAGCCGGTACAATCGAAGATGCCGGCGCCACGACGGCCGGCGGGGGCGCGCGGGGGCCGCACCCTGTACTTGGCGCCTGGCGGCGCTCTCGACGCCAGGGGACGTGCGCGCGGGGGCGTCCCCGCCTAAAGGTTAACGGTTTGGCGAAGGCGGATATCTCTGGATGAGGCACCGACTTCGACCGTGAATTTACCCGGTTCGCAGGTCCAGGCCCTTGTCACGGGATGGAAGAAGGAAAGGTCGCGTTGGGAGAGTTCGAACTCCACAATTTGCTCTTGTTCCGGTGCCAGGTCGATCTTCAAGAATCCCTTGAGTTCGCGGGGCGGACGCGGCACGCTGCATTCGGGATCGCTGACGTAGAGCTGCACCACTTCTTTGCCTTGCCGTTTGCCGGTGTTGCGGACGGTGACCGCGACCTGGGCGCGGCTGTCGCCGTCGTTCGTTTGTGGCAGTACGGTCAGGTTAGTGTATTCAAAGCTGGTGTATGACTGGCCGTGTCCGAACGGGAATAATGGCTCCAATCGCCGGGCGTCGAACCAGCGGTACCCGACAAAAACCCCTTCGCGGTAGTTGCATACCTCGCCCTGGTAATCCTCCAGGAAGTGTGCCGGGCTGTCGGCCAGGCGCGCAGGGAGGGTGAATGGCAGTTTGCCGGACGGGTTGACGTCGCCAAACAGGATCCGGGCGATTGCGTTTCCCCCTTCCATGCCGGCATACCACATTTTAATGATCGCAGGGACGTCGTCGGCCCATGGCATCTCCACCGGTGAGCCGGAGATCAGCGTCACGACCGTGCGCGGATTGGCCTCCACGAGCTTGGCAATCAGGTCATTCTGGCCGTCGTGAAGCTGCATGTCCTGGCGGTCGCAGCCTTCCAAATCATACAGGTGATTCAGACCGCCGAAGAAAAGGACCGCATCGGCGGTGCGGGCTTTGTCGAGCAATTCCGCTTCGAGTTGCGTTGTCATTGACGAAATCTCGCCGCGTTCGACTCCCAGGCGCATTGGGCGAGGGCTGGCGTTTTTGTGGGGTGAAATCTTGACTTCGAGTGCATATCGTCGGCCCTTTTCCAAGGATAGTTGTTTGGTTGCCTGGCTTGGACTGCCGTCTTCCCACTGCAGAACCACGGGTTCGTCGTCGATTACGAGCACGGCGTGTGGAGTGCCGCTAAGGCAAAACGTCCACGGCCCGTCCTCGGTTGCGGTGAAAATAGCCCGGAAGCGGCAGGAAAACGTGTGGCAGTCAAGAGCGTCCGGAAGCTCGTTTTCCCAATCGATTTCCGCTGTGGCCGAGGTGCGCACCTCGACGGGCTCGCCGTCAAACGTTCGGTTGTCGTAGAATTCGACGGTCCAGCCGCGCGCACCCGCGCCGGTGTCGGCCACATCAAGCCACTCGGTGGGGATGGGTTGACCGGTCGCGCCTTGGTCTGGATAGCCCTGGACAAATTCGATTTGCATGGTTTCGCCAGCGTGGGCGCGCAATCCTTCGAGGGGTGAGACTTCGTATAGCGCCTTGACTGCGGAGCTGTTGCCGCCGGCGTGGTGTTTGCGAACGGCGTTTTCGCCGACCACCAGCAGCCTGCGCACTCGGTCGCGGTACAGGGGGAGGAGTGCGTTCTCGTTCTTCAGCAGGACAATTGCTTCTTCGGCGACGGCACGGGCGGTGTGCTGATGCTCGCGGGTGTTTCGGGCTCCGGATTTGCGGTCTTCGCGAAACATTCCGGCCTCGTTCATCAAGTGCAGGATACGGCGGACTTTGTCGTCGACGACCGCCTCCTCGATTTCGCCTGCCTGAAGCGCCGTTAAAAAGGGGTCGGCAAGATAATAGTTTTCGTAGGGTCCCCAAGTGCCCATCTCGATATCCAGGCCGTACCGCGCCGCTTCATATGTGTCGTAGGTGCCGTTCCAATCGGAAATTACGGCACCCTCGAATTGCCATTCGCCTTTGAGGATTTGATTGAGCAAAGTGTCGTTTTCGCAGCAATGCTGACCGCGGAAACAGTTGTAGGCGCCCATGACGCTGAGAGCGCCGCCGCGCCGAACGGCCGCTTCGAAGCCCGGCAGATATATTTCGCGCAGCGTTCGCTCGTCGGGGCGCGCATCCACACCGTGACGGTTCCATTCCTGGCTGTTCAGGGCGTAATGTTTCACGCAGGCGGCGGTATCCTGAGATTGAATTCCCTGCACGACCGGCACTGCCATTTCGGCCGTGTGGTGCGGGTCTTCGCTGAAGTATTCGAAATTGCGTCCGCACAGAGGGCTGCGGATAATATTGATGCCGGGTCCCAGGATGATGTCCTTGCCGCGGTCGCGGGCTTCCGCGCCGAGGACTTCCCCGAATCGGCGCGCGCAGACTCGGCTCCAAGTGGCGGCCAGGGCAGTACCGGTGGGCTGGTAGGTCGCGTAGTCCTCGTCGGTGTTCACCGGGTACCAGCTGTCTTCGCTCACCTCGAAGCGCACGCCGTGAGGGCCGTCGGACATCGTCAGCTCCGGAATGCCGGCGCGTTCCACGCCCGCAACGGAAAACTTTTTCGCCGCATGACACAGCGTGACTTTTTCCGCCAGAGTTAATTGTATGATCAGACTTTCAACATCAACAGCCATGGATAACCTCGGGTTTTGGAACGATTCGCCAAAGGGGCGGATAAGCTACTTTCAAAAGTTCTCTTCGCAAGTGCTGCGCGCAGCCGCAGGGCGGAACCGCGATTTGTCTTTGTTCGGTCCGGGAACTGGACGGGAACCGAGAGGCGGATATACTAGTCCCATTCAACCAAGCCTGAGGCAGATCATGAATTTTATTAATTCCAATCCGTTGTTTGTGTCGTTGTCAGCGGCGTTTGTGCTGTTGGCCGCGGGGTTGCTCTGGTTTGGCGATCGTCGTCGTCGTCGCATGGTTGAGGGACTGACCGGGCCGGTGATGGCGGAGCGCCTGACGTTGAGTCTGGACCGGTCGCGGCGTCGGCTGCGCCAGGTTTTGCTGGTGGCTTCTTTAATTTTTATGGCCGTGGCCGGCGCTCGGCCGTGGTGGGGATACCGTTTGGTGGAGGCGCCGTCGCGCAGCCGTGATGTCCTGATCGCGGTCGACTGCTCGCGCAGCATGTTGGCCGAGGATGTGTCGCCGTCGCGTCTGGAGCATGCGAAGTGGTGGATCCGCGAGGTGGTGCGCGCATCCCCCGGCGACCGTTTCGGGCTGATCACGTTCGCCGGCAGCGCCTTTCTGGAATGTCCGTTAACCCAGGACCGCAACACGCTGTTTCAATTTTTGGCGGATCTGGACACCACAACCATTCCCGTCGGCGGGACCAATGTCGAAGAGGCGCTGGCCAACGCCCGCGAGGCGTTCGAAGGAGCGGAGGGACCCAATCGGGCGGTCGTCCTGATCAGTGACGGCGGAGAACAGCAGGGAAGGGCGGCAACGGAGCTGGAGAAGCTGCGCAAAGCAGACATACCGGTGTTTGTGGTCGGGGTCGGAGATCCTACGCAGATGACGCCCATCCGCACCGAGGAAGGCAAGTACGTGCGCGACCAAGATGGGGAAATCGTCGAAACCACGCTGCACGAATCCATGTTGCGCGAGCTGTCCACGGCTACCGGAGGCGTGTATGTGCGCTCCACCTCCGTCAAACCCAATACCGGACCGGTTGTCCGGCGTATCCGCAAACTTCTGCCCGAACAGCGGGAGGGATCCCGCACTCGTCGACCGCGGGAGAGGTACCAGTTTCCGCTGGCGTTGGCGGTTCTGCTTCTCTTGCTGCGCATGAGTGTGGGAGAGCGTACATCCGCCGCGCGTCTCGCGACAGTTTGCTTGCTGTTTGTCGCCGTTTTGCCGTCTCGCGCCGATCCTCGGGCGCCGAACATTGCGGAGCTCGCGGATTCGCCGAGTGCGGCATCGGAGTCCGCGGACGCGGAAACCGCTGAGCGGGTTGACGCGCTCGAACAGCAGCTGGCGCAAGCCAAGGGACGCGAATCGGCTCGCTTAGCGTTCAACTTGGGCGTATTAAAGCATCGGCTCGGAGAATTCGACGAAGCCGAGACCCGCTATCGCCAGACCATGGACCGGGCGGGGGACGATGGCGAAATCGTCGCGCTCGCCGCTCAGAATCTGGGCGCGCTGAAGCAACAGCGGGCTGACGCGGTGATGATGGAAGATCCCGACCAGGCGCTGAAAATGCTCGAACGGGCTAAATCCTATACCTTGGAGGCATTGCGCCGGAACCCCGACAACGAGGGTGCCGCACGTAATCAGGAGCGACTCGGGAACCAACAGAAACTCGCGCGCGAACTGAAAAAGCTGCGCGAACAACTCGAAAAACAGAAAGAAGACGCGCTGAAAAAAACCGAACAGGCTCAGCAGGAACAGAAAAACGCCAATCAATCCAAAGATCCCTCCGAAAAAGAGAAAAAACAACAGCAGGCCCAAAAACGCACGGAGGAGGCCAACCAGGCAACTCAAAAACTCGAGGAAACCGCCAGCCAGGCAGAAGACCAAAAAACTCGGCAGAACGCGCAGGCCGCAAAAGAAGCCCTGCAAAAGGCGCGCCTGGCACAGCGGCAAAAACAGGGAGAGGAGGCCGAAAAACACCTCGAGGACGCGCGCAAACAACTTGCTAGGAACGACAAAAACGGCGACGAGTCACAACAAAAAACACCGGAGCAGGAGGATAGCCCAAATTCAAAAAACGACAGCACAAGTGAAGGCGATGACCGGAACAAAGCCGAGAACGGAGATGACAAACCCTCTCCCGAGGACCAAGACAAGCCGACCGATGACGACGCCGATTCTGACTCGGACGAAAAAGGCAAGGGGCAGCCTGCCGCCGCCGAGAAAATCGGCAAGGAAGTGGCCCGCAGCCTTCTGCTGCAGATGCTTGAAGAGGAGAAAGAACTGCGTGAAGCCATCAAAGAGTATCGCAGTCGCAAACGCAAGCTTGAGCCCGTGGAAAAGGATTGGTGAACTCTCAATGAACAGCTCTTTCCTTAATCGCCGAAACCCGTTTTCAGGAATGGTCGGCAACCGCCGCATCGCGCGGACTTCGCTGCTCCCCGACGGCATTGTGACGATCCTTGCTCTGGCGATGCTGCTGTGTACCGTTGCGAAGTCCGCACCTTTGGAGCTCGCCATTGCACCCATGCCGCCAGTGGCAGGCGAGGCGGCGCAACTGCGCCTGACTTCGCAGACGTCGGTTCCGAAGCTGGAGGAACTGCCGGAAATCGAAGACTTGGAATGGCTCACGCCGGCGAATTCCCCGCAGCAGTCGACCCGGACCGCAGTGATCAACGGGCGTCAGCGGCGCCAGGCTACGGCCGTCTACCACTTTCGGGTGCGGACAGCGGACAGGAAGTACCGCATTCCGCGCATGAAAGTTCGCGTGGGCAACGAGGTTGTTCAAACTCAGTCGCGGGAATTTGTTGCCGACAAACCACGAGTCCGCACAGCGGACGGCGATGATCTTGATATGGAGTCGGCCCTGTTCTCCCGCTTGACATTCGATGGCAAGGACGAGCCTCCGGAGACTCTTTTCGTGGGCGAATCGCTGCCGATCACGATGCACGTCTACGTTTTGGCGTCCATCTTCAACAGCATGAGCTATCCCGAACTGGATATTGAGGACGCCGTGTTTCGCGACTACTCGGAGGAGAACCCGCGGTTCCCGCACTTTCGGAAGACAGCCCCTCGCCAGCAGCGGCTGGGAGACCGTTTGTACGTGCACGTCCCTTTTACTTTCACATTGTCCCCCATCCGAGCCGGACTTCTGAGCGGGCGACTTGATGCCGCCTGCGACATTAAAGCCGGAAACGCTGATCCCCCCTCCGGGCTCGGCGCTTCGTTATTCCGCCGTTCGCAGACGCGGCGGCGAACTGTGACGGCTGAACTGCCCGAAATTTCCGTGCAGCCGCTGCCCACCGTGCCGGTGGACCAGCGATTCCTGGGCTTGGTGGGCGACTGGACAATAACCGGCAAACTTAACAAGAACAAGGTGCGGGCCGGAGAATCGCTGTCCTTCGTGCTAATCGTCGCCGGACAGGGGACTCTCGAACTGCTGAATCCGCCAAAACTGGAATTGTCGGGGTTTCGAACCTACGAACCGGAGGTTGAACGGCGCAGCCGTGGCGATACCGCCTACGCTACGCTAACCTGGGTGCTCGTGCCCCTGGCCGAGGACAGTCGCCTGCCGGCGCTGACGTTTTCCACCTTTGACCCGAAGGACGAAGACTTTCGGACTCGAAAACTGACGCCCGAGTTGACCGTGCTCCCCGCTCGCAATGGCGCCAACGGCAGCCTGATCATCGATGCAGACGGAGAGGAGGAAAGCGATGATGACCGCCGCCGCGAGACCGCGAAAACCGACATCCTGTACGTGAAAAAGTCCCTGAGCAAAAGCATTTCCCCGCCCTTGTGGCGTCGGGCAGTGCCCTCTCTTATGCTCGGCGCAGCGGGCCCGCTTGTCTACCTGCTGCTGGCGGCCGCCGCGCGGCACCGGCAGCGTTTGAAACGCGATGCGGGGTACCGTCGCCGGTCCGGCGCCGCTCGCGGTCGTTCTCGTGCGCTGCATCGCTTGCGGCAGTGCGATGAGCGGGAGCGAGCGCGGATCGTCCGCGATGAGCTTGCGCCCGCCCTTTCCGCCGGCCTCGAGTTGCCGCCGGGTACGACCCCCATGGAACTGGCCGAGCAGCTCCAGGAAAAGCATCCCCAGTTGGCCGACCAGTTGCGCAAGGCCGAGCAGTGCCGATACATGCCCGAACAGGGGCAAGCGCTCGACGTCGCAGCCATTGCCCGTCAAGCTGGAAAACTGTTCATTTTGCTCCTGCTATTTACTGTCGGCGCCCGTGCGGAGTCCGCAAACTCCGGCTTGGACAAGGAGTCTGCCCTGGAGGCGGCGCACGTCGCCTATGACCGCGGCCGCGTCGATCAGGCCTTGGCCCAGTATCGGCGACTTTCGGAGGAAAATCCCAATAGCGCCGCCCTGTTGTACAATCGCGCCAATTGCCGTTATCGACTTGGCGAGGGAGGCCGAGCCGTGGCCCTGTACGAGCGGGCGCGGCGCCTGGCGCCGCGAGATTCGGACATTGCCGAAAATCTTCGCTTTGTTCGACGTCAGCTCGGATTGCCCGACCGCTCGCACGCGGCTAATCCGTTCGAGTTGCTGGCCCGTCTGCGCGACAGCCTGCGTCCGGACGAATGGTTGGCCCTTGCCGGCTGGACACTTTTTTTGTGGGGGATAATCGGTGGCGGACTGCATTTTTGCTCCGTTGCGCCGCGGTGGTTTCACTGGTTGGCGGCGGCGCTGCTGCTGCTGAGTCTCGCGTCTGCCTTGTCGCAGTTTCGGGGGACCTATCGCAGCGGCGCTCATGCTGTAGCAGTATCCGCTTCGCCAAAACTGTTGCGGTTGCCCGATGCTGATGCCGATGTGCTCAATGTCGACATCCGGGAAGGACGGATGGTCAGCGTAGTCGAGGAGCGTACCGATTGGATGCGCGTCCGCGTGGATCAAAACGAAGGGTGGCTCTCCCGCGAAGCCGTCCAGCTTGTCTGGTGAGCCGACAACCGCGGTTTGCACAAAGCCCGCGCTCCCGGTTGCCAGCTCAACGAGCCAGGCAAACTTGTGCTCCGCCATGGCGTTCAATTTGCGCGACCTTTTTAAAAAAACACCGCTTTCGACGCAACCAGTTGGGAGCGCGTGTCTTCACTCGAATAGAGGAAATTCGCGGTACCCGAATTGTGCGGCCGGAAAGCGCCCGGACGCCAAATACAAGCGATTGCCACTGAAATCAAAAATTACCGAATAGATATTGCTCGAAACCAAAACATCCGTTGACCGAAGGACGCTCTTGACATCGTTCACGTCCTCGATGGGCGTGCCGAGGGCTGTCTTTTCCACCGGACTGCGTTGGTCGCCCCACGTGGAATTGTCCGCGCCAATAATCCCGCCGCGGAGCGAACGCTCGGTAAACTCTGGGCCGCTTTCGAATACCGCTGCGGTTCGCTCGCGAGCGGAAGATAGCGTGATGTGAAACGGAATTTTGGACGTTCCCCCCAGCAGCATTTGGCGCGCTTCCGCAAATGATCGACTTTGTTCGGCGATGCGACGCATGCGTATAAACGTCGGTTCGACCGGTTGGTCACAGGAAGTGCCGCTTTGATTGGCCGATAGGGCAATGCCGTGTTCGTTGATTATGTCCAGCGCGCCGATTAATCCGACAATGCTGACACTTACTGTTTTGTATGCGTCACGCTCCGGTTTCCGATGCACAACGCAAATGACCCGATTGGCCATGCCCGCCAGGGAGTCCCAGTCCAGATTGTGCGCGTGATAGAAATGATCGTCGGTCGCGCAAACCAGGGACCGGCATCCGCCTCCGGGTAACCCCATTTCAAGGAAGCAATTGGCCAGCATGGCTGTTCCCAGCGAAAGATCCGCCGCCTCGGCAAATTCGTGCAGTTCCTTTCGATGAGTCGCGCTAAGCAACGGAAGATATGCCCGAGCCGCCTGCGAGTGCCGCTGTAAGGTCTCCTCAGAGCCTCGACAAATGATCCCGCGCAGATATCGGTCCCGCAACATTCGCAACCGGGACGGATCAATGTTCGCTGCCGCCTTCCCAAGTTCTTTCGGCGTACCGGATATCCGAGCCACATGCGGTGCAGGCCCCCTCCATTCGTACCGCAGCCATAGTGCCACCAATAGGAGAAAAAACAGACACCCAAGGCGAATCAGCGATCCTTTTCTTCGCGTCGGCAAAATACGCATGGCAAAAATCCTTTATACAGAGGAAGGCGGCGATCGCACCCCCAAAAAAGTTCAACACTATACAGACTCAAAGGTAAAACAAAAACCCCAAATTCGCCCCGAAATCAGAACTCTTGATCTCTTGGCGTGGTTTGACCTCGAACGGCGTTGCCTTTGCG
>JBMCIU010000012.1:0-15050 GCA_048616755.1 Verrucomicrobiota bacterium | reverse complement strand
CAAGGTTGCGGCCCGGTATGATGACCTTCAGGGCCAGATTACAAATCGCAAGGCCTGCCCCCTCCCCGTTTTAAAAAGACCTAATCAATATGACATGCAGGGTCAGCGTACCAGTTGATTAGGCCAGCCCGAGGTTTCCAGATAGTTTGCGAGGTTCGCGGGCCGGTATTTGGGGTCGGTGTTCCACCTTTCTTTGACCGTTTGGTGAATCAGCACCTCGCCTTTGCCGTGATTGATCGGACGACGAAGTCGCGGACGGGATCGGTAGATGTGACGGCGGGAACGATGCAGCGGCGCGGCAGCCGAAGGGATAAGCCCCTCTGCAAGGTGACGTTCGAGGGTTAGCCCAGCCTCTTCGGCTTGGTGGATCATCCAGCCGAGCGGGATATCCGCCAGGGAGGCACCGTCTCCAGTCCGCGGATATCCGCCGCCGACATCGCCGTGCGATCCGACGAACCATACCTGCTTTAGATCCAATCCCTCGCGCGGGGTCCAAATCGTGGGCTCGAAATCGGAGCGGTTTTCGTCCATTGCCAGCGCATGGCGCGCAATATGTACGTTTGATCCCAGTTTGGTGTCGTGAAATTCATCCTCGCGGTCGAGCAGGCCGAGGAATGAAAAGGGGATGCCAAGCGCGCCAACGGTATCCCACACTCCGACAAATTTGATCGGCGCGCTTGGATGCGCGTGTCGAGCGCGGAACTCTTCGGACTTTTCACCGTGCGGCGCGTATTTCTTTCCGGGCTTGCGATAGTGGTCGAAGGCTTGTTGGATCAGGGGCGCGTCCGGACGGGTCAGGATGCCGCAGTTGTTGATCAGTCCGCAGAGGCTGCGAACGGTGTAGGCGCCGCGACTAAAACCAAACAGAAATATCTCGTCGCCGGGCGAGTAATTTTGGACGATGTAGCGATAGTCGTCCATGATGTTTTTGTTGATTCCCTTTCCGGTGGCCCCGCCGAGCACCGGATCGTAATACGAGCCGATTCCCCAATCGTAGAAAACCTGCTGCGGTCGGCTATCGTCTGCAAACGGCTTGACCGCCCGCGCCAGGCGCAGAACATTGGTCGGCGCGTCTTTGCCGGGGCTTTTCTCCGGCCGGTTCCACGTGCCGTCCGCGCACACCACAATCCGTTTCATTGTATCCCCGCCTCCTGTGAGAGTGGTTTCAGTGTTCAGTGTTCAGTGTTCAGTGTTCGGTAATCCAGTGATCGGTGATCGGTGTTCAGTTTTGTGGACTCAGACTCGCATGCGAACACGGCGCAACTGCAGCTCGTTGCGCACCAGGTCGGTAGTATCCGGTTCGACGCGGATGACGTCGCCTGGCGTGGGTGGTGCGGGGGCCTTGCGGGTGCGCACTTTGCGCGCGTGTCCGCCGCCGTGCGGAAGCACGCCGTTGAGCCCCAACTCGGGAAGGAAAAGCATGGAGCGGTCGCCGAATACGCGGGTGACGACCCCCTCGAGCGTCATGGTTTCGCCAGCCTCGTCGCGTTCTTCGAGATAGCGCAGCTTCAGTCGGTCCTGGGCGGCAAAACAGGCTTGATCCACCTTGGTCTCCATGTCGGTAACAAGAGTTGCGATCTCCGCACATTCCTCTTTGGTTCGCAGGGTCCCGCCGGTATCGGCTTCCCACAGCTGTTGGTGCACAAGCGTGTCGGCCAGTCGCCGAATGGGGCTGGTGAAGTGGGAGTAGAGCGTTTTGCCCAAGCCAAAGTGCAGGGCCGGACTGGCCGCGTAGCTTGCTCTTTGCATGGTGCGCAGGAAAGCGGCGCCGATGGCTGTTCCAACGGCGGCCCCGCGGTGGCGGTCCAGGAAGCCGTTAATCTCGTTGCGGGAATCCAGCGCGCCGACTTTCATCCCCAGGGAGTCGCTCAGCCAGCTGCGGAATTCGTCCATGTCCTTGGTGTTCGGTTCGGGGTGAATGCGGTAGAGCCCGGGGATTTCTCGGCGCTGGAGTTCTTCGGCCACGGCACTGTTGGCAGCGAGCATAAATTCCTCGACGAGGGCGTGAGCTTCGTTTTGAACCTGCTTTTCCAGCCCCAGGATGCGCGGCGGGTTCTCGGTACAGCGCACGCGCACGTCCGGCGCGTCGATGAGCAGAAAGTGCTCGCGTTTGGCGCGGTAAGCGCGCATCAGTGCGGCCAGATTCACCAGACGCAACAAGCCCCGACCAATTTCTTCGGACCAGCCCGAATCGGTTTCAGTCTCGATGAAATCCTGTACTTCGTCAAACGACAGACGCTTGGCCACGCGAACGGTCGAGCGCGTGCGCCGCGCGCTCAGCACTTCGCCGGTTTTTTCGTTAATGTCCAGGAATACGGAATGGGCGGGACGGTCTTTATTTTCACGCAGGCTGCATAGCTCGGCGGCCAGAGGATGGGGCAGCATGGGCAGGGTGCGGCCGGGCAGGTAGGCGGTGAAGCAGCGCGTGTGCGCCTCCTCGTCCAGACTTGATCCAGGCGCGACGTATGCGGCCACATCGGCAATGTGGACGCCAACGGTGACGGTGCCCGGATTGGGGCCTGGTTGAACGGAGATGCCGTCGTCGAAATCCTTGGCGTCGACGGGATCGATGGTCATGACGGTCAGGTCGGTGCAGTCTTCCCGCTCAATGTCCCGCGGCTTGAGTTTCTCGGCCTGTTTTTCCTGTTCGGGCGTGTAGGGCGGGGGCAGGTCGAACTCCACGACGATGGCGTCGAGGTCGGCGGTCAGGGTATCGTCGGCGTTGATGGTTCGGATGAACTCGGATTCGAGGGGGTCGCGGTTGCTTTCGCGGGGCAGCAGGCGGACCAGGATCCAACTGCCGTCTTCGGGGGGCCATTCCTCCTCCAGCTTTTCGGGGCAGATCACGGGAATGTATTCCGGCATGTCGCGGTGCATGGGGCGAAAGTAGGGAAAGCCTTCGAGCATGGTGAAGGTTCCGACCACTTCCCGGCGGCGAGCTTCGAGGACGGTGACGACCGAGCCGGACGGACCGCGCGGATCGTCGCGCTTTTCAATGTCTACGAGCACCCGGTCGCCGGAAAGGGCGGTGCTGAGTCCCTTTGGTGGGATGAAGATGTCGCCCTGGTTTTTCGGATCGCTGTCCGGGCGGACAAAGCCAAATCCCCGGCTCGTCACGGTGAGCGTGCCGGGGACCGTGTCGGTATTTTCGGACAGGACGTAGAGCCCGCCTTTGCGCTTGAAGACGGTCCCTGCCCGGTTTAGTTCGTCGAAGGCATCCTTGAATGCCTCGGTCTCAAATTCGGCATCCTCGGCCAACTTGCGCCGCAGGGTCGCTTTGCGGAGGCCGTCCGGATTCTCCTGGAACAGCTTTAGAATTCGTTCTTTCAGTGACATGCGTTTCCTTGGTTTTGCGAACATGGGGCGCAGGCGCCGTGCAGGATTCAGGTCTTGGCCCGCACCGAGTGCAGGCGCTCGAGGATTTCTTCCGGCTCGGGATGCTTTTGGAGCAGGTCGGAGAAATCGAGGTCCTCCTCCACGGCCTGACGCGCCGCGGCGCCGGCCTCGGCGTCGCCGACCAGAACTGCGCCGACCAAGTAGCCGTCTCGAAAAACAAACCGTCTATGGATGCCGTCCTCCTCGCCCTCGATCACAGTAAAACTACCGTCTTCGGGCCTGAACTGGCCGACGCTGACGACGGGAACATTGACCACTTTGAGAGTGTTTGAGCGCGGCAAGCCGCCGAACATGTCCTCGGCGCCGGCGGCGTTGCGTCCGGCGATAACCCCCTGGAACTGGGATGCGCCCCACGCGCCGTAGAGCTGTCCCATGTGTTCCGCAAGATCGCCGGCGGCCAAAATATTGGGATCGGAAGTTCGCAGCTGATGGTCCACGACCAAGCCGCTATCGACATCGAGGCCCGCCCGGCGGGCCAGGTAGCTGTTCGGTCGCACCCCGGTGGAGATGACCACCATGTCGCCTTCCAATTCACGGCCGTCCTCGAGGCGCACGCCGGCCACGCGTTCGTCGCCGAGCAGCTCGTCGGTGCGTGCTCGGACATGCAGATTCACGCCCAGACGCGTCAAGTGTTCGGCGAGGATTTCTCCGGAACGCTGGTCCAGCTGCCGGGGCATCAGCCAATCGTGACTTTCGAGCAGGTCGACCTTGCCGCCGCGGGAGGCCAGCGCGCCGGCAGTTTCGATTCCCAGCAGACCTGCCCCGATGCAGATCACGTGTTGGCCCGCATCCAAGGCTTCGACCACGTGTTTGGCGTCCTGAATCGTGCGGAGGGTCGTGACGCCCTCCCGCTGCGCGCCGGGGAGCGGCGGCATGAAGGGATGCGCACCCATGGTCAGGATCAGTCGATCATAGGCAAGGGGCTCGCCGTTGCGCAGCTTTACCTGCTTGTTCGCGCGGTCCAATTCGGCCACTTCGGTATCCAGATGCAGGCCGATTTGCTGCTGCGCGTACCAGTCCAGGTCGTGGATGGGCAGATTGGATGGGACCACTTCGCCGGCCAGAAAACGCGTCAGATTCAATCGGTAGTAGGGAAGCTCGGGCTCCCGTGTCACCAGGATAATTTCAGCGTTGGGCGCCAGCTGACGCGCGGATTCCGCCGCGGATACGCCGGCGATGCCGCCGCCCACTACCACAATGCGAATTTTGGCGTCGGTGCCCCGCTCGTCCGTCGCGGGTTCGGCCACGGCCTCGAAGCGGTCCGCCGGGGCGCCGCAAACCGGACATTCCTCCGGCGGTTCGGCGCCGTCGTGCACATAGTTGCAGTTAAGACAGCGCCACCGCTCCGGCGCCTGGGAGGTGGCGGTTGCGGCAACCGGCGCCTCATAGGGCTCGAATTCTTCCCTGCCCGCGCCGCAGAGCGGACAGAACTCGGGAGGCTCTTCGCCGTGATGCACGTATCCGCATACTGTGCAGCGCCATGATTTGGTCTCCGATGCTGGGGCCATGACTGGACTCCTTGGGTTTGCTGGGCCGCCACCCCATTAAACTAGCGTGGATTGAAAAAATCGTACCCGTTATGGGGGAGGGCGGACTATGGGCAACTTTAAGAGATACCGCTGGGAGTGTTTGGATCTCTCATGAGGACATGTCACGCTTAAAATTGGCCTTTGCATTTCAATGATTCTGCTGTCAATCATTCTGCCATACATTGCAGCTCACGGGCTGTTCTCCGCTGAAGCAGGCCCGCGAGTCACGCGAGATACTCGCGCACCCGCTCGGCCACCGCATCCGACGTCAATCCGTATTTCTCGGCCAGAACTTTGAACGGAGCGGAATGGCCGAAGTGATCGATACCGATCATCAGCCCCGCGGCCCCCGCATAGCGCTCCCAACCCATGGTGATCCCGGCCTCGATGGTAACGCGCCGAGAGCAGTCGGACGGAAGCACCTGTTCGCGATACTCGTCGGTCTGCTGCTCGAACAGCTCCCAGCTCGGCATGGAGACTACACGAACCGCACGCCCAGCCTCGCGCAACTTCTCGGCCGCGCCCAGAGCCGGCGAAACCTCCGATCCGGTGGCGATGAGTATGACCTCGAAATCAACGTCGTCGGACAACACGTAGGCACCTTTGGACACGTTGACGCGCGGGACTAGGTCCTCACTAAAGTTTTCGAGGGTCTGGCGCGTCAAGCAGATAGCGCAGGGGCCGTTGAGCTGCAGGGCGGCTGCCCAAGCCTGGGCGACCTCGTGGGACTCCGCGGGGCGCAGCAGGGTGTAGTCGGGGATGGCGCGCATCATCATCAGCTGCTCGATCGGCTGGTGCGTGGGACCGTCTTCGCCGACGAAGATGGAATCGTGGGTGAAGACATTGATCACGTGCGCGCCCTGGATGGCGGCGAGACGCAGTGCCGGCTTCATAAAGTCGCTGAAGACCCCAAAAGTTGCGGTGAAGGGGATGGCAGAGCCGTACAAGGCCAAGCCGTTGCCGCACAATCCCATCGCGAATTCGCGAACTCCGAAGTGGATATTGCGCCCGTCCCGGCAGTCCGGCGCGAAGTCTCCCTCCGCGTCCAGGTGGGTATTGGTCGACGGATTAAGGTCCGCGGCGCCGCCGCACAGGGCGGGGATCAGCTCGGCGGCCTTCTGCATGATGGCGCCGCCCGACTTGCGGGTTGCCAATGCCTTTTCCGGAACGGCCTCCATCAGCCGCGCTTCCAAATCGCTGGGGGTTTGTCCGTCGAGCAGTTGCTCCAACAGCCCCGCCCGTTCGGGGTGAGCATGCTTGAACGCGTCGAAGTTCGTGCACCACCTATCGGCATTGGTCTTGAGTTCGCGCACGCGCTGATCCAAGAAGGAGCGGACATCGTCGGGCACGACAAACGATTTTTGCGGATCGAATCCGAGCTTCTCTTTGAGCCCGGCGACTTCGTCCTCGCCGAGCGGCGCGCCATGGGTGGCGGCGGCGCCCTCCAGATTCGGCGCCCCGCGTCCGATATGAGTTTTCCCGACGATCATGGTAGGTTTGCCGACGACGTTGACCGCTTCCTCGAGGGCTTGGTCAATAGCATTGAAGTCATGCCCGTCAACAATGATCACATGCCAGTTGTAGGCTTCGTAGCGCTTGGCGGTATCCTCGGAGAAGGTCGAGTCGGTGGAGCCCTCGATGGTGATTTGGTTGTCGTCGTAGAATGCGATAAGATTGTCCAGCTTCTGGTGTCCGGCCAGGGAGGCGGCCTCGTGGGTAACCCCCTCCATCATGCAGCCGTCGCTGCTGATAACAAAGATGCGCTGGCCGAAGAGGTCGTTGTCGCCCATTCGAGCGGCGAGTTGTTTGGCGCCGATGGCCATGCCCACGCCGGTTGCGAAGCCGGTGCCGAGGGGGCCGGTGGTCACTTCGACCCCGGCGGTCAGACCGTATTCGGGGTGTCCAGGCGTGAGGCTGTGCCACTGACGGAATTGCTTCAGTTCCTGCATGGGCAGTCCATAGTCGTACAGGTGCAGGAGCGAATAAATCAGCGGCGACCCGTGGCCCGCGGACTGGACGTAGCGGTCGCGTCCCAGCCAGCTCGGGTCCGCCGGGTTGTGGCGCAGAAACCGGTTCCACAGCACGGCTGCGTAGTCCGCGCACCCCATCGGCATGCCGGGATGACCCGATCCGGCCTTCTGTACGATTTCCGCACTTAGAATGCGGATGGTGTCCGCCAGGCGTTGATACTCGTTAAGTTGTTCCATTGCGACTCTCTCCTGTTGCTTGCGTCGGGATTCCATAACCATCGCACTGTGCGGATGGTTTAGACGATTGGATTGTTTCTGAATATGTTGCCTTTGCCGGGGCCGGCCGAAGCCGGGCGGCACTGTTAAGTCTTAATTTTCCTTCTCGACGCCGCGCAGAACGGCGTCGATGAATTCGTCAATGTCACCGTCGAGAACGGCGCTGACGTTGCCGGTCTGCACGCCGGTGCGCAAGTCCTTGACCATCTGGTAGGGCTGCAGCACATAGGAGCGGATCTGGCTGCCCCAGGCGTTTTCGTCCTTGTCGCTGTGCGCTACCTCCTGCTCCTGGCGTCGCCGGGTCTCTTCGCGCTCGTAGAGCTTGGCCTTGAGGATACGCATGGCCTGCGCCCGGTTTTTGTGCTGCGAGCGCTCCTGCTGGCACGCGACGACCACGCCGGTTGGTCTGTGGGTCAGGCGCACAGCGCTGTCGGTTCGGTTGACGTGCTGGCCGCCCGCTCCGCTGGCGCGGTACGTGTCCACCCGCAGGTCGGCTTCGTTGATCTCGATGTCGATGTCGTCCTGAATGTCCGGGGCCACATCCACCGCGGCAAAGGAGGTGTGGCGGCGCTGATTCGAGTCGAAGGGCGAAATTCGCACCAGTCGATGGACGCCGCGCTCGCCCTTCAGGTAGCCGAAGGCGAACTCGCCGGAGACAATGATTGTTGTACTTTTGATGCCTGCCTCGTCGCCGGGCTGCGAATCGACGATGCTGGTATCGAAGCCGTGTCGTTCGCACCAACGCAGGTACATGCGCAGAAGCATGTTCGCCCAATCGCAGGACTCCGTGCCGCCGGCCCCGGCATGCACTGAAAGAATCGCGCCGTTGCGGTCGGTCTTGCCGGAAAGAAAACTGACCAGTTCGAGTCGGTCAATCTCCTTGGTGATGTCGACATGCTGCGCCTCAGCCTCCTCGAGCAGCCCCTCGCCGTCATCTTCGGCTTCGGACAATTCCAGCATTACCTCGAAATCATCGACCTTGGACTCCAGCGCTTTGAACGGTTCAAGCACCCGACGGTGCGCGCCGACTTCGCCGACAATTGTTTGCGCGGTATCCTTGTCGTTCCAGAAATCCGGTGCGGACATGCGTGCTTCGAGTTCCTCTAGTTTTCGCGCGCGTCCATGAACGTCAAAGATACCCCCGTAGTTTTTCCAGTCGGTTGCGGAGTTCCGGCGCGGCCTGCTGTAGTTCTTCCAATGTCATCGGTTAGGGTTACTCCTGATCGTATGTTTCTTCAATCTGGCGATTGCGCTGTTCTTCGATCTCGCCGATTTTATTCTTGAGTTTCTGCCCTTCTTTGGCTGCCTTGATTCCGGTGACCTGGTCCACGACCTGGCCCGCGGCGGACTGCTTGTCCTCGGATTCGGTCCGCTCGGGTTCATCTGCTCCGCCGCCGCTTGTCGCGTCGTCGTCCTCCGGCGCGGAGCACCCCGCCGCGAGCAGCATTATCACGAACATCATCATCCATCTTAAATATTTCATTGCGGTCCTCCATGTGAAGTTACTGGAGCAGCAGCGTTGCCCATCGCAACTTCGGTACTATAGCGGCATGTTGCACGAACGGAAAGTGCCACTGCGAACACCCAAAACTTCCAAAACCAGCTCGCCGAAGTCCAACCGCGAAACGACGGTTCGACACCCGCCGGGTGAGACTGAAAATTCTGTCATTTTGGGGCCTTGCTGGAAGATCCAGTGGCGCGCCTTTCAGAGTGCGGGACGCTTGACAAGGATGCTGAAATCCTTGTCGAGATAGTCGTCAATCAAGCGGATGTCGCGCATGCCGGCAGGGAGGGAGTCGATAAGTCGCCGG
The DNA here is from genome assembly GCA_048616755.1 of Verrucomicrobiota bacterium. Taxonomy (GTDB): domain Bacteria; phylum Verrucomicrobiota; class Lentisphaeria; order Oligosphaerales; family CAZSBQ01; genus CAZSBQ01. Next base: position 6,068 of record JBMCIU010000012.1, on the reverse strand, counting down.
GGAGAAAAGTACCAGCAGTGCGGGTATTTTTCGGTGGTCCTCTCGTGCAGGAAGTTGACCATTAGGCACTTGGAGCAGAGTGCGAAAAGGCGGGGCAAAGCGCGGACGGCGAAATCTTCGTTGTTGCCGAGTTTAAGGTTGAAAACCCCCGAGCAGAAGACCACGTCGAAACTGCGCTCGGGGAAGGGGGGGGCATCGAATACGTCGGCAAGCACGAAATGGCTGTCGCCGTGCCGTGCTCGAGCTTCCCGCAGAATCGCTTCGACAATGTCTACTCCAACGTAGTGCAGTCGGTCGACGTGTTGTTCCAGGAAGCCGCGCAGGTCGCCGAGTCCGCAGCCGACATCAAGCACGGTTAGGTTGTTTTCGGTGTTGGGGGTGATGACATTTTCCTCGCTCAGCACCTCTTTGAGAACCTGGAAGCGCTGCTCCTGCTCTTGTTGACTGCCCCAATCGAGGATATCAAAAGAAGGTTTTTCGGGTGCGACGCGGTGGACATAGTGTTCGATGATTCGTTTTCGTGTCATAAACGGTCGTCTTCTGCCACTATAGAGTGGCGTTGCGGTCAGCATTTTTTCGTTTGTGTAGAGCTTGTCGGCTGATGCCGAGGATGGCGGAGGCGCGAGTGATGTTTCCGCCGGTTCTTTCGAGGGCCGTTTTGACCAGCGCCTGCTGGGCGTCGGCGAGCGTGGGCAGTTCGCGCAGAGCACCAAGCGCGCCGAGCAGTTCGCCTCCGTTGCTGGGGGCAACCGCATCGAATTCGCTCATGGACAATCCGCGAAAGTGCCCGGCAGTAAGCTGGTTGCCCGCAGCGGCGCTGACCGCGTCGAAGACGGCGGCTTCAAGTTGCCGGACATTGCCGGGAAAGTCGGCGCTGCGAAGCATGGCTAGGGTTTTCTCGTCAATCTCCGGCGGAGATTGTTGGAGTTGGGCGGCGGCGTCCGCAGCGAATTTTTGGGCCAGCAGCGGAATGTCGCCTCTGCGCATTCGCAGCGGCGGCAGGTGCACGCGATGCGTATTCAGGCGGTAGTAGAGATCGTTGCGGAACTTGGCTGCGCTCATCAGGCTTTCGATGTCCTGGTTGGTGGCCACGAGGACGCGCGCGTTCGAGTGGCGCGGACGGTCGCCGCCTAAGGGAAAGTATTCGTTTTCCTGAAGCAGGCGCAGCAGCTTCACTTGCGCGGCGGGGGGAAGGTCGCCGACTTCATCCAAAAACAAAGTTCCGTCATTCGCCTTCTCGACCATGCCCGAGCGTGCCTGGTGGGCGCCGGTGTATGCGCCTTTTTCGTGCCCGAACAAGGTGTCTGAGAACAGGTTGTCGTCAAGACCGGCAACATTGACCGCAACCAGTGCGCCGCCGCGCCCGCTGATGCGATGAATCGCGCGGGCAACCAACTCTTTGCCCGTGCCCGTTTCGCCGGTGATCATCACCGGGCGCGAACTGGGACCGACTGCCTCGATGTATTGAAAGATGCTGTGCATCTGCCTGCTCTGGGTGACTATTTCGGAGAACGCGTCGGGACGTTCCAATTCGCCGGACAGCAGCTTTCGGCGCAACTGAGTAATCTCGAGATCCGCTTCGGCGAGGGTGGCGGCTTGCGCGCAGAGGTCCATGTGCAGTCGCAGGCGGGCCAGCAGCTCGAATGAGCGCAGCGGTTTTCCCAGGTAGTCATCGGCCCCTTTTCGAAACAGGCGTAGAATGGTGTCCTGGTCTTTGCTGGCCGTCAAAAAGATGACCGGCACTTCGGCCAAAGAGGGGATTTTGCGCATCTGTTCAAAGACTTCGAAACCGTCCAGACCCGGCATGCGAATGTCCAAGAGGACGAGGTCGGGGATGGCTGCGGGCATGGCGGCCAGGGCTTCCTCGCCACTGGCGTATTCCTGGGGGGTATACCCCTCCCGGCTCAGGATCGCGCCAACGCTGGTCCGCACGACGGGATCATCGTCGATGAGAGCGACGCGGCGTTGTCCGGAGATGGTATGTACCACGCGCGACTCCTTTTGCGGACGGTTGCGGACTGACGGTCAAGGTGCGATCTGTCGGCACTATACCACTTTTAATGCGGCGGCGCCAATCAGGCGCAACTTTGGTTGACGGTATGGCGTAAACCGGGTTTACGCTACTGCTCCATGCAAGGGCGGTACGAGTCGATGGAGACGGCGCTTTTTTTGCTTTAATAATTCACACACGGAACACCAATGTCGTCTCATCCGAGGGGGAAGCTGCCGGCCGGCGATTGGCTGGAGGATTGGCGGGAACGGACATGGATAAAACAATCGCAAAATGGCATGGATATTGCTATTCACAGGCGTGTCTGGAGAAATAAAAGCTGAACGGCAATCGAACGAGACAGGAGAGCAACAGCAATGAAACCGACGATAAATCGCAAAGGCGCATCCCCAACAAAGTACGCAATGTACGCGTTTTGCATAGTGGTTGCGCTGATCGTCTCAGGCACAGCGGCGCGAGCTGTGGTAGCCCCCCAAACAACAGCATCACGGTGGAGTCGCCCAATCGACACGCCATTTCGAACATAATTGTATATTTCGACGAGCCGGACGGCGTCAAACGCGTTAAATTCGATGGCGTCACGGGTGAAATTCACTGCGCCCAGTTCGACTTCTCAACAACGGACTATGCTTTCAGTACGGTTATTGGTTACTCGGTCAAAGCCGGCAACAACCGCGGTGGACCCAACGGAGAAGGACAGTACGTGAACGTCAACGGACCTCAGCCAAACTCCTGGGCGGAATTCGTCGAACGCGAATACAGCACCGCACGCAGCAATGGAATTGTAACCCCGTGCGGCGAAGAAGACGATGACGACCACAACGGCGGCGGGGACGGCGACGACGGGGATGACGAGGACGACGACGACGACGACGGGGACGACGGGGACGATGGGGACGACGGGGATGATGGGGACGAAGGGGACGACGGTGATGACGAGGACGGCGGGGACGACGGGGACGACGGGGATGACGAGGACGAAGACGACGACGGGGACGACGACGACGGGGACGACGGAGATGAAGAAGAGACGGCCGGGATCAGCGGGCAAGTTAGGTTGGACTTGGACGGAGACGGCGACCTGACCGATGACGAGAACGGTCGGGCCGGCGTCACCGTCGAATTGTGGACCGATCCAAACAACGACGGCGATCCAGCCGATGGAACGTTGGTTGCAGCAGTAGTTACCGACGCCGACGGCAACTTCCAATTCGGCGGCCTCGAAGCGGGAACCTACGTTGTGCAGGAACATGATCCCAGCGAGGATTTCCAAAGCACCAACGATGCGGACGGCGGCTTTGACGAAGACAGCTGGAATTCTACACAGGTGGTTTTGGAAGCCGGACAGCATATCGCCGACCGAGATTTTCTGGACGAGCCGTTCGCGACCGGCACTCTGGCCTTCATCATCAACGTCAAAACACTTGACGGAGACGACGAACGGGTGGTGGAGTGGACGACCGGCGCGGAAGCAGGCACGGTCGGATCCCTGTTGTACGGCATCCATCCCGAAACCCGCCAATTGGTAAAAATCAACTCTACCCTGCTGGCCACCGCCGGGGCGCCCGCGGGCGGTATCTACCGGGTCCGGGACGAAGAACCGGGCGCCAAGCAGTTCGACGAGTACATCATCGAAGAAGTCGAAGATGACGGCAACGTGAGGCGCTACGGCCCGTTTGAGGCAGAAGAAACGGACATGAATGCCGACTGGCTGGGAGCGCGCGCTCGTCCAATGGATGACCCTTCTATTTCGCCGTCCCGCTCGGAAACGCCCGCCCGCTCCGGCGATTTTCTCAATCTGCTTGTTGCTGAGGCAGGCGTTTATCATGTCAGCGCCGCCCGCATTGGCGCCGGCCTCGGCTGGACGGAGGAGCAGACTCGAGAGGCCATCCTCGACGCCAACGTGCGTGTCCGGCATCGGGGACGGTCAAGTTGACTATATGCCGGCCGCGGATGGCCAAGGCCTGTATTTTTACGCGGCTGATTTCAATCGCGTCTATACGCGTCGGGATATTTACAGCGTTTCCGCCGGGCGCGGAAGCCACATGGATAGCGTTGACGGTGCTCCCGCTACCAGCGAGGTAGGCGAGGATGAAACTTTCGTGGACGTGCTCCGCATTGAAGAGGATAAAAAGCCGATCCCCCACGCCGTTGACGAGGTTGACAACAATCTCTGGGTGTGGACCAAGCTGGTCGCAAGCGAAGGAAAAAGCGGCGCCGAGAACTTTGCGTTCGCAGTCGACTCTCCAGCCGCGGACGGTGAAGCGGCTCTGCTGGTTCATCTGCACGGCGGCAGTGAAGCCAACGCAGATGCGGACCAGCGTGTCGAGATCGAACTCAATGGCTCGAGCATCGGCACGGCAACCTGGGACGGCAAAGTCCGTCACACCGCCCAACTCACGTTCGATGCCAAATTGCTCATTGAGGGCGAAAAGACGTTGACTTTGACAGCGCGCTTGCCCGAGGGCGTAAAGCACAGCATGACCTATGTCGACGCTTTCGACCTGATCTTCCCCCGACACTACGGCGCAAGCAACGGCCAAGCCAAATTCTTCGCCGACGACAACGACGGAATCTCCGTCGGCGGATTTCAAGGCGAGGATATTCGGATTCTCGATGTCAGCCGCTCGCAGCATCCGCTTCAAGTCACTCATGCAGATATCCTTGCGGAGCGCGACGGCGGATATCGCGCAACATTCGCGCCGACGAATCCCCGAGGTCAATATGCCGCCTTCACCCCGGCTTCGGCCCTTGCGGCGGAAGAGAGCGAGCCGGGGCGCAACGGTTTGTTGTCGGCCCCCTCCAACGCCGCCGACTATGTTATCATCACCGTCCCGGAATGGGTTTCGACAGTTCAGCCACTGGCCGACTGGCGGTCGTCCGAAGGACTCGAAACAATGATCGTGACCACCGATCAAATCTTCAACGAATTCGGACATGGCGAACCGAACCCACGCCTGATCCGCCAATTCCTTAGTACGGCCTTTCGACGGTGGACCACCGCGCCGAGATATGTCCTGCTAGTCGGAAACGGCACATACGACTATCGCGGCGCCACCGGTGCGGACGACAACCTGATCCCCGCAGCCATGACCCGCACCGAAGAAGGAATGCTCCCTTCGGACATGATGCTTGGCGATGTGGTCGGCAATGATGCCGTGGCTGAAATCGCCGTCGGACGCCTGCCTGCGATCTCCGCAAACCAAGCCGCGGACATGATCAGCAAAATCATCGACTACGAGACAACCCGCGAAGAAAATTGGAACAACGACGCAATGCTTGCCGCCGGAAAAACAGATGCGGCCGGCGATTTTAAGTCCAACCTCGAAACGCTGCGCAACGCGGTGTTTGCCGAACGCCGGACGACGAGCATTTATGCCGACGGAGATTCCGAGACGGCACGAGAAGCATGGATTGACGGAATGAATCGCGGCACTCGCCTCGTTGGTTACGTGGGACACGGCGGATTCGACCAGTTGGCCGACGGTAACCTGTTCGCCGCCGCAGATGTCGAAACCCTCGACAACGGCGCTGCTTTGCCCATTGTCGTCGCCGCCACCTGCCACGCCGGCAACTTCGCCGAAGCCGGGCGCACATCGCTGGCCGAATCTCTAATCCTGCACAAAAGCGGCGGAGCAGCTGCCGTTTGGGCTCCCACAGGGATCAGCTACAACGCCAACTCAGCCGCCTTGCTGCAGGCATTTTGCGCGGCGGCTTTCGATGGCCAAACCGTTCGATTGGGAGATGCGGTCCGCAACGCCACGCAAAACTGGCTGGATGAAGTCGGCTCCGAGGAGTACCGCAGGGATGCCTGCCGCACCTTCGCCCTGATTGGTGATCCGGCACTCAAACTGCGCATGACCCCATAAACCAAACTCATCCTCTGACAAAACCAAGGCGTGCCGTACTATGAACACAAAACTTGGTTGGATTCGGTCAGTTGAGTTCGCAATGGCTTTTAGTATCAACGGGCATCCCTGCCTGTGAATTCTTTACTTAGATAATTTATTGCTGATGTTCAGAGATTTGAAGACTTCGGGGTGTTCCAATTGCCATC
>JBMCIU010000011.1:0-15087 GCA_048616755.1 Verrucomicrobiota bacterium | reverse complement strand
CCGTTTCTCTAATACTCGGTTTGGAATACGGCGACGGTTTCGCGATTTCCTTTTGGGCCGGCGATGGGGGAGGGGACGGTTCCGAGGCAAGTCCAGGCCAGTTCGTGTTCGGCAAATCGGCAAATTTCATCTACGCAGCGGTCTCGGACGGCGGCTTCGCGGACAACTCCGCCTCGGTCCACTTCCCGGCGCTGCGCCTCGAATTGCGGTTTTACCAGCGTGAACGCGTAGGCGCCGGATCGCAGCAATGGTGCGCAGGCGGGCAGGATTTTGCGCAGAGATATAAAAGATACGTCGGCCACCAAGATGTCCGCCGCCTCAGGAATTTCCTGTTGCGACAGATAGCGGGCATTGACTTTCTCCAGCACGATGACGCGCTCGTCTTGGCGCAGGCGATAGTGAAGCTGGCCGTGGCCCACGTCGACGGCGTAGGAGCGGGCGGCGCCCCGCTGCAAAAGCACGTCGGTGAATCCTCCGGTTGAGGCTCCGATGTCCAGAACTACGGCTTCGGGGGGGAGGGTTGGCAAAAAGCGTTCCAGGGCGGGGATCAGCTTGTAGGCGCCGCGGCTGACGTAGGGGCACGGCTGGTCCACGGACAGTTCGGCATCGGCCGTGATGGTTTCCGAGGCTTTGCGCACCACCCGGTCCGGTCCCAGGCGGACCTTGCCCGCCATGATCAGCCGTTGCGCCTGCGCCCGGCTCTCGCACAGCCCTTGGTCAACCAGTAAAATATCTGCTCGCGGGGCCATGGTTACTCGCTTGGTTGGCTGTCCGTGGAAGGAGAGGCGTGCCAAGTGACGTCCATGGTGCGGAGGCGTTGACGCATGACGTCGATAGCCGCCGGATTGCTGTCGACCAGGATGCAGCGACGGTTGAGCGCGGCGGCGGATTCTCCCAGCGTGCCGCTGCCGGCGAAAAAATCGCACAGCAGGTCGCCGGGATTGGAGTGAACGCGGACGATGCGGTCAATGACGCCGCGTGGCTTTTGGGTTGGGTAGCCGGTTTTTTCCTTGCCGTTTGTGCCGACGATGGTGTGCCACCACGTATCGGTGGGGGTTTTGCCGCGTTTGGCCTTTTCCGGGCCGACAAGTGCGGGGGCCATATAGGGAATACGGTCGCATTCATCCAGATTGAAGGTGTAGGATTTCGGGTTTTTGGCATACCAGAAAATGGTGTCGTGCTTGGCGGGCCATTTTCGTTTTGATCGCCCGCCGTAATCGTATGCCCAAATGATTTCATTGATGAAGCATTCGCGTCCGAAGATGGAATCCAGCAGAATTTTACAGTAATGGGCTTCGCGGCAGTCGATATGGAAGAAGAGGCTGCCGTTTTCGGCCAGGATTCGTCGGGTTTCGATTAGGCGCGGTTCCAGGAAAGCCAGGTATTCATCGAAGGTGTCGGCGTACTGGTGCTGTCCAAGGGGTGTGGTGCGGTAGCGTCGCCCCTGGAAGCCGGTACGGTCTCCGCCCTCGTCCCGGGTGGTGCGGATTTGGGTTCGCGCCTGGATTTTGCCGGTATTGAACGGCGGATCGATGTACACCAGGTTTACGGTGTCGTCCGCCAAGCTGTGAAGCACCGGCAGGTTGTCGCTAAAATGAACTTCTATGGCGCCCATGAAATACATCCGGCGGTTGTCAATCGCGCACTTGGCCGTCGCCGCTGACAATGTATTTGTAGGAGGTCAGTTCTTCGATGCCCATGGGACCGCGGGCGTGAATGCGGTCGGTGCTGATGCCAATTTCCGCGCCCATTCCGAACTGTCCGCCGTCTGTGAAGCGAGTGGAGGCGTTCACGTACACCGCTGCGGAATCCACGCCTTGAGTGAAGGCTTGGGCAGCATCCTTGTTTGCGGTGACAATGGCGTCGCTGTGCGCGGAGCCGTACATGGCGATATGATCGAGCGCCTGTTGCAGGTCCTCGACGATTCGCACCGACAGGATCAGGTCCAGGTACTCCTCGTACCAATCCTGCTCGGTTGCGGACTTCGCATCGGGGACCAGCTCGCAAAACGCGTCGTCGCCGCGCAGTTCGACGCCGTTCTCCCCCAGGCGGGCGGCCAGGGCGGGGGCGAAGTCGGCGGCGACATCCTTGTGAATCAGGACGGTTTCGACGGCGTTGCAGACGCCGGGGCGCTGGCACTTGGCGTTGTCGACTATGCGCAGGGCCATGTCGATGTCCGCATCCTTGTCGACGTATATATGGCAGACTCCCTTGTAGTGTTTGATGACCGGGATGGTGGAGTTTTCCGCGACCTTGCGGATCAGGCCCTCGCCGCCGCGCGGGATCACCAGATCGATGAATTGGCTGAGCTTCAGCATGTAGTCGATGGCGCAACGGTCCGTGTAGGGGACCAACTGCACCGCACCGTCGGGCAATCCCTGCTTCGTGCCGCCGTCCACGAGGATCTCCGCCAGTTTTTGATTGGAGTGAAAGGCTTCCGAGCCGCCGCGTAAAAAGACGGCGTTGCCAGCCTTCAGGCACAGCCCCGCCGAATCAACGGTCACATTGGGGCGGGATTCGTAGATGATTGCGATCACGCCGATGGGAATGCGCACGCGCCGGATGGTCAGGCCGTTGGGGCGCAGCCAAGTGGCCGTTACGTCGCCGACCGGATCGGACAGCCCGAGCAGGTCGTTCAATCCCTTGGCCATGGCGCCGATGCGCTTGGGAGTCAGTTCCAAGCGGTCCAGCAGCGCGCGGCTCATTTGTTTTTCCCGTCCGATTTCGAGATCTCGCTCGTTGGCTTCCAGGATTTCGTTTTCTCGCGCCAGCAGCTCGTCGGCCATGCCTGTCAGGCAGCGGTCTTTCTGTCGCGTGGACATTAAGGCCAGCTTGCGTGCCGCGGTTTTGGCGGTGGCCGCCATGGTTTCGATGGATGTTTTTAAGTCTTCAGCGTGCATACTTGCACCTCCAATGGGGTACTGTGGCCGGTCCACCCAAAATCGCGAGCGAAATCATCGTTCGCCGCAGTTTGTCGTTTTGTCTTCGGCGCCGGTGAGGACCATATAGTTTCGATGGATCACCGCATCATAGCCTTCATAGCCGAGAAGGTCGGGGACGGATTCGGATTTTTGCCCTTTGATGGCGTTGATTTCGTCGCTACTATAGTTGGTTTCTCCGCGGGCGATTTCTTCGCCCGCTTTACTGAGGATTCGGACCGTGTCGCCGGGTTCAAAGGCGCCGCGCACGCTCACAATTCCTGATGGCAGCAGGCTGCGACCGCGTTCGCGCAGCGCTGTTAATGCACCGTCGTCAACGACCACGTCGCCGCGCTCCCTGGAAAAAAACGCCAAGTAGCGCTTGCGGGCCTGCATGCGCTGAGCGGCCGTGGGCAAAAACAGCGTGCCCGCGTCCTCGCCGGAAAAGATCTTGTCCATAACCGAGAAGTCTCGGCCATCGGCAATAATCACCGGTTCGCCCGCGCGAGTGACAATTTCGACAGCTTTCAATTTACTCTGCATTCCGCCGGTTGAAAAGCGGTTTCCGTCTGTGCCGCGCGCCATTGTGCGCAGCTCGGCGGTAATGGCCGGGATTACCGAGATCCGCCGCCCCCAGTTGTCCGCGTCACGCTCGCACATGCCATCAATGGTTGTCAGCAGTACCGTTAAGTCCGCCCGCGTCATGTTGGCAACCATCGCGGCAAGCGTGTCGTTGTCGCCGAACCGAATCTCGTCGACGCTGACCGAATCATTCTCGTTGACCACCGGCAAAACGCCGGCCGCCAGCAATGCTTCGATGCAGTTGACCACGTTCAGGTGACGGCTGCGGTCTTTGACGTCGGAGGCGGTGAGCAGCAACTGGGCGCAGTGAAATCCGTGCGCGAGCGAAGCCGTCTCGTATAAATACATCAATCGGCTCTGCCCCACCGCCGCGTGCGCCTGCAGGCGAGGCAGCGACCGAGGCCGCTTCTCCGTGCCCAGGACCGCCATGCCCGCGCCAATCGCTCCCGAAGACACCAGGATCACTTCAAACCCGCGTGCGCGCAAACCGGCCGCCGCAGTCACCAGCGCGCGAACGCGCTCCGACTTCGACACGCCCGGCATGTCGGTGAGAAGCCGCGTGCCCACCTTGATGACCACCCGGCGCACGTCGGCCAGCACACTTGCGCGCTCGCCCTGATCTTTAAACGAATGATTCATGCCGCAATATAGACGGTCAGCCGCTTCTGTGAAGTTCAGCGGGCAAAAAAGCCTGCGATCTGTCCAAGCGTACTACCTTAACTTTTCGGCGCGGGTTCAGTTGGATTCCTCACCTGTCATTGCAATGTCGCGTTTTCTCCGATATATTATCATCATGAAACCACTTACGACCAGCGTTTATACCTTTTCCGACCTGATTGCCGGCGGATACCTTTACGTGGACAAGTCCGCCGGGATCTATGAGCTGATCCGCGAATACAAAGGTCAGTATTTTCTGTCGCGTCCGCGGCGGTTTGGCAAATCGCTGTTGATCAGTACCCTCAAGGTCATTTTCCAAGGCCGCCGCGACCTGTTCGACGGGCTGGAGATTGCGGACAAAGACTACGATTGGCAGGCCTACCCGGTAATCCATCTGGATATGGGAACGGCTGCCGCCCGTTCCGCAACGGAGCTGGAAGGGATACTATCCGACAGGCTTGATGCCTGTGCGTATGAATACGAACTTGAGTTAACGAATTCCAATTTGGCGAGTCGCTTTCAACAGCTAATCGAAAACCTGTCTAAGCGCGACGGGAAGGTCGTGATCCTGATCGACGAGTACGACAAGCCGCTGCTCGGGCATCTTGGTCGGGAGTCGGCGCGCGAGATTCAAGCCGTTCTCAAGCAATTTTATGCTGTTGTAAAAACCACGGAGGCGCATCAGCGCTTTGTGCTGATCACCGGCGTCAGCAAATTCTCGAAAGTGTCGATATTCTCGGATCTGAACAACCTGACCGATTTGACCATGTCCCGGCAAGCGGCGACACTGCTTGGCTATACCCAGGAAGAAGTGGAGGCAAACTTCCCGGATTACATCGAACGGCTGGCGCGGACGATGAATACAAGCGTTGCGGAAACGCTGGATGAATTGCGAGTCTGGTACAACGGATACAAATTCCATCAGGACGCGCCAACGGTCTACAACCCCGTCTCGCTGATGAAATGCTTCATCAATGAAGAATTCAAAAATTACTGGTTCGAAACCGGCACGCCGACCTTCCTGCTCGAGCTACTCAAACGCAAACCGGTGGATCTGGGCGACCTGACTGCTCCCGAAGACGCGTTTTCGGTGTACGAACCCGACCAGCTGCACTCGTTGCCGTTGCTGTTTCAGACCGGGTACTTGACGATCAAGGGCAGTGTTAGGCAGGGCCGGCGGCGGCAATATAGGCTGGGGTTCCCGAATTTCGAGATCGAAGAGTCGTTGAGCATGGCGGTCGCCAGCACCTTTGCCAACCTGGAAATGCAGGAGGCCGACAGCGCCCTGACACGGATCGTGCAAGCGCTGCAAACCGGCGACATCGACGCCATGTTCGAGCACCTGAAGACCTTTTTCCACAACGTGCCCTACGACATCGTCGAGCAAAAGGAGAAATACTATCAGGTTATTTTCTTCACCGTGTTCAAGCTGATCGGCGCCATGATCGACGCGGAGGTCAAAACCAGCCTCGGACGCATCGACGCGGTCGTCCGGACCGCCGAGCGCGTCTTTATCTTCGAATTCAAGCTGCGCGGTACTGCCGCCGAAGCCATGCAGCAGATCAAGGACAAGCAATATGCCGCGGGCTACCGCGACGACCCGCGCGAAGTGGTCCTAGTCGGAGTGGAGTTTGACTGGGAAAACCGCAACATCGGCGATTGGCTTGTGGAGAGTCCCTAACAAAGGATCGTTGGTTTGCATTCGCGTGCCTGCGGGCTAGGGTTTTCCTCCTTTGCCGACGCGCCGATTTCTCCGGCGCCGAATGCACAAAGCTACGCAAGGAGACCTGATTCATGAAAATCGGTATTATTGGCGGCACGGGGTTGTACGCGATGGATTCGCTCGAGGGGGCGGAGCGAATTGAGATGGAGACACCGTTCGGGAAGCCGAGCGACACATTCGTAACCGGCACGCTGGGAGGATGCGAGGCGGTTTTTCTCGCCCGTCACGGGCAGGGACATCACATCCTGCCTTCGGAGATCAATCACCGCGCCAATGTCTTCGCCATGAAGAAACTCGGGGTCGAGCGGTTGATTGCGGTCTCCGCGGTGGGCAGCCTTCGAGAGGAGCTTGCGCCGGGCGACTTGGTGTTGGTCGACCAATATGTTGACCGAACCAAACGCGGCGCTGATCACACATTTTTTGGCAATGGCGTGGTGGCGCACGTGGGATTCGGCGATCCCGCTTGCTCGGCGTTGCGAAACGATATTTTTACCGAAGCGAACGCGGTTCTCTCGGGCAAGCCCAAAACCAGCCTGGCCAGCCGACCGCCGCGCGTTCATCCCGGCGGCACCTACGTCAACATGGAGGGTCCCGCCTTCAGCACCCGCGCCGAATCGTTCCTCTACAAATCATGGGGCATGGACGTGGTGGGAATGACCAACCTGGCCGAGGCCAAGCTGGCGCGCGAGGCCGAAATGTGCTTCTGCGCCCTAGCCTTCGTCACCGATTACGATTGTTGGCATGACGTCCACGAGGATGTGAGCGTGCAGATGATCGTTGAGGTGCTGCGGCGCAATGCGGAGACCGCAAAGGAAATCCTGAGCCGCGTCATACCGCTGTGCGGAGGACAAACGGAATTGTCCTGCGACTGCCGCAACGCGCTGGCCGGGGCCATCGCCACCGACGAGTCGGCGATGCCCGCGGAAACGAAAACCGCCCTGGCGCCGCTGATCGGACGCCATCTCTCCCAAGACCTGGGCCAAAGGTGAGGGCAGGCTTCGGATCGCTGCCCCCGGAGATCCTGACCTCTTGTGCTTGAATAGAGCGTTGTGCCGGAAACTGGCAGGGGTAGCGTGAATGCGGAATTTCGAATGATCGAATCGAGCGTGGCACTGGCTTTCCAGCCGGTGCGTCAAATGACTGGTTTTCTTCCAGGCATTTAATTTCCAACAGCTCCGCCTAAAAGGCAGAGCCACGATAAAGGCGCAACGTGGATTTTCGACGTCATTGCTCGTGGTTATCGATTCGTTCGGCATTGCATTGTTTTTCAAATCCCGGAAAGTTCCACTTGTTTGGAAAATCCCGGCATTGCTGGGGGCGAACGGCGTAAATGATGCAGTCGCCGTTTTCATCCAGGAAGATACAGTGTCCGTTGGGTTGCTCCACCAGTGTTAGGCTGCGACGGTCGTGTGTGACCGCGGTGTAGCCTCGGATCAGTTCGTCCAAGGGCATGTCGAGGGCGTTTGCGATCTCCGCAAGCTCGTCTTGAGAGACTCGCACATAGCCGGGCCATCGGCAACAATTTCCGCAGCGCCGGCACTTATAGGTGAATTTCGAGTTATGTTTCGGCACAATGCAACCTCTCGCGTCGAGTAGATGAAAAACGGTACCATACCCGACAATGTCCAATTCAACCAGGCCCCCTATGCGCATCCTTCTCAATATCGGCAACACGCATACCAGTGCGGTACTGTGCCGCGACGGCGCCTTGGAGGGAACCGTCGAGCAGTTGAGCACGGAAAACTTGCTTGCCGGGGGTACCCTTGAACTGATGGCTCGACATCCCGAGCTGCCGTGCTTTGCCGCCTGCGTGGTTCCCGCCGCGCGGCGGTGGCTGCAACAGTCGCGTCCGGCGGACTCGGTGCGCTTCATCGCCGCCGCCGATGCGCCCCGTCCGGATTTCTCGCGTGTGGACGCAAGCACGTTGGGACAGGATAGAATCGCCAATGCCGTTGGTGCTCTGAGCGTCCACGCCGCGCCGGTGATCGTATTGGATTGCGGGACCGCACTGACCACCGAAGTCATTGACGCCGACGGCGTCTTTCTCGGCGGAGTGATCGCCCCGGGCCGTCGAGCCCTCGCCGCCGCCCTACATGCAAACACCGCGCAGCTGCCCGAAGTTTGTCCCCCCGAGACGCCAACCGCCGCCTTGGCTGCGAATACCACCGATGCCCTGCGCGGGGGGATTAGCATCGGTATCCTGGGCCTGGCGCAGAAGCTGATTGACGAATCCCGCCGCGAACTGCAGACGCCAAACTGCCCGGTCCTTGTTGCGGGGGGCGACGCCCGCTATTTCCTCGAACATTTGCCCCTGTCAAACCTTGACGCCGCCCCGGCGCATCTGACCCTGCTCGGATTGGCAACCTTGGAACCAAATCTCTAATGCTGACTTGACGGAACTTGAAAGGGGGTTAAATTGCCGATTCAAACAATCATTTCAAACGATCAATTAAAGCCTGGATTTGATTTTATGTTGTCGGAGTCGCATTATGACACTCGCGAGCGGATACTTCACAGTGCTGCACGTTTGTTCGCCGAGGGGGGGATTCATGCCACGACGGTGAAGGATATTTGTATGGCTGCGGATGCGAATGTTGCGGCTGTGAACTATTATTTTGGTTCGAAGGATCATCTGATCGAGGAGGTTTTGGACACGGCATTTTCGGTAATGCGCCGCAAGCACGGGGTGACGGATATTGATTCACTGCCTGCCCGCGACCGACTGAGGGAGTTGGTGCGCTCGCATTTGGAGTCGGTGATGGATGACGGTCCTGGCGGATGGTTTCCAAAGATTGTATTTCGAGTGCTGAGCGAGTTTGACCGAAGTGAAGTGAAGTCGATTTTCGAGCGCTATATCTCGCCCCGGATATCCGTGCTAATGCAGACGGTGAGGGATTTGCTCGGTCCGGATGCGGATGAAGTGGACGTGCGTTCCTGCGTATTGGCGATACACAGCCCCTGCGTTCACATGAATATTGTGCGCCGGAAGGGAAATGGGCAAATATTTCACGGGGTGGACCCGATGCTGCACCGAGAGCAGATTGTTCAAACGCTGACGGCGTTTGTTATGGGGGGGGTTTTAGCATGCAGGAGATCGAGCGATGAAGAGGGAGTATGACGGAACCATGGTCGGCAAGGTCATTTTTGGAAAGAGGGGATTTTTGGGGATGGTTGCGGTCAGCCTGTTTGCGGCGGCGCTGCTGCTGTGCTTGAGTTCCTGCGTTGGCGGGCGCGGGAATGTTTCGCAGTCGTCGCGGGTGGAACTTGGCGAATCGTTTTCGGAGTCGGGTGACGCTGAGGTACCGGCGTACTGGTGGGAGGAGTTTGATGACGGGGAATTGGATTTGCTGATGGAGCGCGCGCTGTCGGAGAATCTGGAGCTGCGTGCCGCTTGGAAGCGTTTGGATGAAGCGCGAGCGGTGGCGAGCAGGGAAGGGTCGGGTCTTTGGCCGTCGGCGGATGCGAGCGGGTCGGCGGCACGCTCGGTTCGACGCTCGGAGCCGGTAACAGGCGGGGAAATTGAAACCCGTTCCAGCAACCAGTTTCAGGTGGGGCTGACGGTGAGTTACGTGGTCGACATTTGGGGTAAGATACGGGCGGGACGGGATTCGGCGCGTTTGGCGGCGGAGGCCTCGGCGCAGGATGTGCGGGCGACGGAACTTGCGCTGTCGGCTCAGGTGGCGGGGGCATGGTATCGTTTGTGCGAGCAATACGGTCAGCTGGAACTGTTGGCCGAGCAGGTGGAGTCAAGCGAGAAAACGCTGGAATTGGTCGAGATGCGGTTCCGCAAGGGGCAGGTTTCGGCGACGGATGTATTGCGTCAGCGGGAATTGCTGGAGTCGGTGCGTACGGAACGCGCGGGTGTGGAGTCCGCGGCCGCTTCGCTGCGGCATCAGTTGGCGGTGCTGACCGGACAGGTGCCGGCTCAGGTTGATCTTCCACGGCGAGCGAAGCTGCCGGGGCTGCCGCGGCGCCCGGATACCGGATCGCCCCGCCGCTGGGTCCAGCATCGTCCGGACATCCAAAGCGCGTATCACCGGCTGCTTTCGTTGGACCGGAGCGTGGCTGTGGCATTGGCGGACCGTTATCCCGCGTTTCGGCTCAATGCCGAAGGCGAAAGCGCGGTCCCGACGCTGTCGGATTTGCTGGAGCAATGGGCGGTAAGCCTGGGCGGCAGTGTGGCAGCGCCGATTTTTTCCGGCGGACGGCGCGAGGCCGAGGTCGACCGCGCGCGGGCTGCCCTTGCCGAGGCGGTGGAACAGTATGGCCAAGCAATCCTGGAGGGGGTGCGCGAGGTGGAGGATGCACTCAGTGCGGAATCCGCGCAGAAGCGTACGATTGCCGGGCTGGAGCGCCAGTTGGAGTTGGCCGGACGGACGCTTGAGCAACTGCGCGAGCGATATCGCAACGGCACAGTGGCCTTTATCGAAGTTCTTGAAGCCGAACAGAGTGTGCAGAGTCTGCAGCGGCGTCTGCTGGAGGCGAGGCGGAACCTTATAGAACGGCGAATTGATTTGTATGCCGCCCTTGGAGGAGGAGAGATTAAACCATGACAGAGAATCGTGATACATCCGTCACTTCCGCGGATTCGCAGACTTCGCAGGCGTCGTCCAAACCTCATTGGCTGGTTCGCAGCCTGTTGCTTGTTGCGGGATTGGCGGTGCTTGCGGGCGCGGTCGCGATGTCGGTTCATTGGCTGTCGAATCGACCGAAAGCGTCGCGCGGCAAGCCATCGGAACGCATTCCGCTGGTTGAGACCCGGTCGCTTGAGCGCGGCACTCACGAGGTGACGGTCCGGGCGATGGGCGTGGTGATGGCCGCGGACCGCGTTGAGGTGTCCACGCAGGTAAAAGGTGTGGTGGTGGAGGTGAATCCGTTGTTGGCGCCGGGCGGACACGTTCGCCGTGGCGAGCGACTGGTCCGGATTGAACCCGAGGATTTCGAGTTGGCGGTGCAGGAAGCGGGTGCGCGGCTGGACAACGCGCGGTTGAATGCGGAGCAGAAGCGGTTGCTGATTTCGCAGGCGCGCAGTTCGGTGGCGCAGGCGGAGACAGCGCTGAAACTGGAGCGGGGACGCTCGGACGTGGCGCGCCGCGAGTTCGATCTGCTCGGCGAAGCGGTGCCCGAGGAAGACCGCGAATTGGTTTTGCGGACTCCGCAGCTGAGGTCGGCGCAGGCGGCCTACGATGCGGCGGAGGCTTCGCTGGCGGAGGCGAAGCTTGCGCGCGAGGTGGCTGAGCACTCGGTGCGGACGGCGGAAGCGGGGTTGCGGACAGCGGAACTGGCTCTCGAGCGAACAAGTGTGGAGGCCCCGTTCAACGGCGTTGTGCAGAGCAAGGCGGTGAGTTCGGGCGCCTATTTGGCGCCGGGCTCGCCGGTCGGCACGCTGATCAATTCTGATGTGTACTGGGTGCGCGTTACCGTGCCGCCGCATCAGCTCAAGTGGATCCGCACGGCGCAGGAGAATGCGGAGTCCGCGACCACAGTCGACTTCACGCACCCGAGTTGGGAGAAAGGGCAATCCCGCAGTGGGCGAGTCCTCAAGCTGGCCCCGAGTGTGGAGGAGAGCGGCAGAATGGCCCAGTTAATTGTCGAAGTGCGCGATCCGCGTTCGCTCAAACCCGCGAACGAGGACAAACCCGGACTGATGCTGGGAACGCTTGTCGAAGGCACCATGCATGGGGCAAGTGTGCCCGACTGCGTTCGCATCCCGCGCGCCGCGCTCCACGACGGGGATACCGTCTGGATTAAAACCGATGAAAACACGCTGGATATCCGCCGGGTTCGGATTCGTGCACGGCTCGAAGATGCCGTTCTGGCATGCGACGGCCTGAAGACCGGCGACCGCCTGATCACTAGCGACCTCGGCGCGCCCGTACAGGATATGAAGGTGCAGGAAATGCAGAAGAACTCGGAAGAGTAAATGCTGAATTTTGAATTTTGAATTTTGAATCTTGAATTTTGAATTTTGAATGTTGAATGTTGAATGCTGAATCTTGAATGCTGAATCTTGAATTTTGAATGCTGAATTTTGAATGTTGAACTAATTGATGAACACCGAAACGAACAATCTAGCGACCGGGCCGATTGCGTGGATGGCCCGCAATCGGGTGGCGGCCAATCTGCTTATGATCTTCTGCCTGCTTGGGGGAGCGCTGGCGCTGCGCAATGTCCGCCAGGAGGTGTTTCCGGAATTCACCATTGAGAGCGTAACGGTTTCGGTAGTCTATCCCGGCGCGAGCCCGGAGGAGGTGGAGGAGGGAATCATTCTGCCTATTGAGGAGGCGGTACAGGGGCTTGAGGATGTGGACGAGATTACATCCACCGCGCGCGAAGGCGGAGGGACGGTGCGCCTGGACGCGGTTACCGGCGCCAATTTGGACCAGTTTGCCCGAGACATCGAAAACGAGATCGACCGAATCACCACTTTTCCGGACGAAGCCGAAGAGCCGGAAGTGCGAGCCGTGGACCGCAAGCGCACCGTGCTCAGCATTATTCTCTACGGCGATGTTCGTCCCCAAGTGCTGCACGCTCTGGGCGAGGCGTGGCGCGATGACCTGCTGGTGGACGACGACATCACCCAGGTGGATGTGACCGGCTTGCCGGAACTGGAAATCCGCGTGGCGGTGCCCACCGCAAGCCTGCGCAGATACGGACTGACCTTGCAGGATGTGGCCAACCGCATTCGCGCAAGCGCACTGGATATTCCCGCGGGCGCCATCGATGCGGACAACGGCGAGGTGCTGGTGCGCATGAAGGAGCGACGCGACTACGGACGCGAGTTTGCCGACTTGCGCTTGCTGACCACCGAGGACGGCGGCGAACTGCGCCTGGGCGACATCGCCGAAGTCGAGGACGGGTTCGAGGATACGGACCGATACACCACCTTCAACGACAAGCGCGCGATCCGCCTGCAGGTTTCGCGCGTGGGCAACCAAACGCCCTTGGAGGTGGCCGACGCGGCGCGACAGCATGTCGATACCATGTCGGCCAGCCTGCCGCCGGGAATTAAGGCCAATATCTTTGAGGACCGCTCGGAGGTGTACCGCGACCGCTTGAAGCTGATGGTGCGCAACGGGCTGATCGGGCTGGCCCTGGTCATCGCCCTGCTGGGCGTGTTTTTGGAGGCGCGTTTGGCGTTTTGGGTGATGATGGGCATCCCGATCTCGTTTTTGGGATCGTTTTTGATTCTGCCGCTGATCGGTGTTTCGATCAACATGATTTCGATGTTCGCATATATTATTGCGCTGGGGATTGTGGTGGACGATGCGATCGTGGTTGGCGAGAATGTGTACAGCCATCATCAGCGGGGGCTTTCCTTCCAACGGGCGGCGGTGGAGGGAACGCGCGAGGTGGCGCTGCCGGTGGTGTTCAGCATTCTGACCAACATTGTTGCCTTCATGCCGCTGCTGTTCATTCCCGGTGTGGCGGGCAAGATATTTTCGGTCATTCCCAGCGTGGTGATTTCGGCGTTTGTGATTTCTCTGCTCGAATGCCTGTTCATCCTGCCCGCGCATTTGGGGCACCATCGGGAGCGCCGACGGCGCGGTCCGCTGGGCTGGCTTCACGGCCGTCAGCAGGCGTTTAGCGACGCATTTTCGCGCTGGGTTCGCCATCGGTTCGGCGCGTTTCTGGATCTGTTGTTTGCGCATCGCTACGCGGCGTTTGCGCTGGCGTCGGCGATGTTGGTGCTGACGCTTTCGTATGCGCTCAGCGGGCGTCTTGGGATGGGGCTGTTTCCCGAGGCGGAGTCCGACACGGTCGGGGCCTTCGTGGTTTTCCCGTTCGGCACGCCGGTGGAACAAACCGAGACGGCGGTGCGGCGCATTGTCGCCGGCGCTCGGCGAACAGCGGAGGAGGCGGGCCATCCGGAGCTGGTCGAGGGCATCATGGCGGAGATCGGCAACGATGGCGCGCACACCGGCCAGGTCGAAGTGCTTTTGGCGGATGTCGAGGTTCGCGATGAAATCATGAGCGCACGCGAATTCACCGAAAAGTGGCGAGCCTCGACGGGGCCGGTGCTCGGCGCGGATTCGCTCAAGTTCGACGCCTCCCTGCGGGGACCCGGCGGCGGCGCCGCCATCAATATCGAACTCTCCCACCGCAACCTGGATATTCTCGAAGCCGCCAGTGCCGAGTTGGCCGAAGAAGTCCGGCAATACCCCATCGCCAAAGATGTCGACGACGGATTTCAGGCGGGCAAGCCGCAGTTCGACCTGACGATGACCGCCGACGGCGAAGCTCTGGAACTAACCGCGCGCGAAGTCGGACAACAATTGCGCAACGCGTTTTACGGTACGACCGCCATTACCCAACTGCGCGGACGCAATGAGGTGGAGATCGACGTGCGGCTGCCCGAGGAGGAACGGTCTTCTGTATTTAACTTTGAGGAATTCCTGGTGCGCACGCCGGCGGGGGTCTTCGTGCCGTTGACCGATGTGGCCGATGCTCGGCTGGGACGAGCCTATACTACCATCGAGCGCCGCGACGGACGGCGCGTGGTGCAGGTTACCGCCGATGCCGAACCGCGCAGCCGCGCCAACGAGGTGCTGACGGATCTGCGGCAAACCGCACTGCCGGAACTGAAAAAGCGCTATGCCGGCTTGCAGGCCGGCTTCGAGGGACGCGAAGCCAGCATCCGCGAAAGCATGGGCGCCTTGCGGCTGATGTTTGTGTTGGCGATGATCGGGATTTACGCCATGCTGGCCATTCCATTCGGCAGCTATGTTCAGCCACTGATTGTGCTAATGAGTGTTCCGTTCGGGATTGTCGGGGCAGTGTTGGGGCACATTCTGATGGGTTACAGCCTGAGCGTGATCAGTTTGTTTGGCGTGGTCGCCCTGGCCGGCGTGGTGGTCAACGACTCGTTGATTTTGATCACCTTCGCGAACCGTTCGACGCAGGCGGGGCAAAGTCCGCACGACGCGATTCGGGAGGGGGCTATCCAACGCTTCAGGCAAATTGTGCTGACCAGTATCACCACCTTCGGAGGGCTCGCGCCGCTGATCTTTGAGACCTCATTCCAAGCGCGAATTATGATCCCCATGGCCATCTCGCTCGGATTCGGAATTTTGTTCGCGCTGGTTATTACCCTGGCCATCGTGCCCATCCTGTACCTGGCCGTCGAGGACGTCAAAGCCCGGCTGTCCGCAGCCCGCTCCAACTCGCATTGACTCAACCATGAGGGCACTCAAAAAAGCCAATGTT
>JBMCIU010000010.1:0-15579 GCA_048616755.1 Verrucomicrobiota bacterium | reverse complement strand
ATTGCGGCTCACCGCTTGCCTGCTTGCGACGAACCAAAAGCGGGGCCGGGTCGTAAACCAGCACTCCCGCCGCCTCAAGCTCCTTCTTGCCGCCGTGGATGGCCCCCCAGATCAGGAAGTTCCACGACGCTCCGTGCCAAAGCCCGCCGAGGACCATTACAGTAGCCAGGTTCACGTAGGTGCGGGATGTGCCTCTGCGATTGCCGCCGAGCGGGATGTACAAATAGTCGCGCAACCATGTCGACAGGGAAATGTGCCAGCGGCGCCAGAAATCAGTGATCGACTGCGAAAGGTACGGCGAGTCGAAATTTTTCGGGAAGACGAAGCCGAGCATCAGCCCCAGCCCAATGGCCATGTCGGAATAGGCGCTGAAGTCGAAATAGATCTGAAAGGCGTAGTTGATCGCCCCCATCCAAGCGTCGACAAAGCCGACCTCGCCGGCGTCAAACGCCATGTCCGCCACCTTCCCGCAGGAGTTTGCCAGCAGGATCTTTTTCGCCATTCCGCAGCAAAGGAAGGCGACACCGCGCGCGCTCTTTTGCAGCGTGTGAGTTCGGCTCTGCAATTGGTCGGCTACTTCTTGAAACCGAATGATGGGGCCGGCCACCAGTTGCGGAAACATGGAGACATAACAGGCGAAATCGATAATGTTGCGAATGGCTTTCGCGTCTCCGCGGTAGATGTCAATGGAGTAACTCATCGACTGGAACGTATAGAAGCTGATCCCAAGCGGCAGGGTTATGCGAAACGCCACGTCCAGCGAAAGCCCGGACAGACCCGCGGCATTCATCAGCGCATCGTAGTTCTCCACGGCAAAGTTAAAGTACTTGAAGAACCCGAGCAGAGAGAGATTCGTACAGATCGATACCGCCAAGGCGATCTTCCGGCTGCGACGGCCGGGGCCGCCGCGCGGCAGGGCCTCCACCGGGACCTTCCAGGAACGCCCGAATTGACCGGAGATAACCAGCCCGCACACGTAGTCAATCACGGTGGATGCCAGCATCAGAACCATAAACAAAGGGTTCGCCCAGCCGTAGAAGGAGTAGCTCAGCAGCGTCAGCAAGGCATGCTTCCCCCACCGCGGCATGAGATAATACAACAAAAGCGCCGCAGGCAGGAAGTAGAACAAAAACAGGTGTGAACTGAAAACCATAAGCGGCGGTCAACCTTCTGCCTGCGGCACGTTGGCCGCTATTCAAGCCGTTTGCTGTCGAGGACGAAGTAATAGGTGGCGTCCACCGTTTCAATGTCATCGGCCAGCGGGTGACTCTGGTAGTTGTTCTGCGCCGACCACAGGCCGAGCTTCAGGCGAACCTTCGCTCCCTCCTTCAGCCGTGCCGGCGGCAGTAGCTCACCCTCGCGCATGGCAAGATGAACGGCGACGATCCGGTCGGCGTCGAGTTCACCGGACCGGACCTTGTCCACCTGGTACTCGTTGGTCATGAGCGCCTCGGTGTAGGGCGCGATTTCGTCGACGGACTTGGGTTTGGACCGGCGGATCAGCGTGCCCTCGATCACCGCTTCCACCCTTTGATCCGCAGCAGTCGGCATGTCGACCTCGATGTCATAGCGGTGGATCAGCGAGCGGCTCTCCAAAGTTGCGCGAGTCGACGGGTATTCGCTTTGCAGTCGTTTAAAAATTGAGCGTATGCGGGAGAGTGCTTTACTGTTCTTTTGCGCAAAGACCGGATCGCTGGCCAGCGCCTTTGCTTCGTCGGGCGTCTCAAACTCGCCGGCAAGTTTGCGAATTTGCCGGTATCCGTTCCACGCTTCGGTTTCATGGATAAACGCCTCGTTGTCGCGCAACTCCAGCAGGCGTTTCTCCGCCGCTTTGCCCGCCTGGCGCCCTCTAAAGGCCTCCGCAATCATCTTGTACAAGTTGAGCGCTTCGGGGGGAGATACGTTTTCCAGTTCTTTCGCACGATCCAGCACTCGCTGCGCCCATTTGTCGAAACGCTTTAATTCCTGCATGGACTGTGCCGACCGTTCCGGATCCTGCATGGACTGTGTGTATTCCTCCAGTTGGCGAACGGCCTGAGCTACTTCATCGTTCTCCTCGAGCGTTTGGGTGTCCGTGTTCAGAACTTCCAAGCTCACGTTCGGGTAGGAGGAGATGCGCGCGGCGCCAAACGCATCGGCATGAGCCTCGGCAAACTGTGGATTGCGCACCCACACATCCGGCCAGCGGTCGAGGGCGTGTCCCCCCTTTTTATCCGCGTTCGGGTATTGTTCACGATCATTGAAGCAGTACCGAACCGGATTGCCGGCGGGTTTGCACTGCTCCGGATCCCAGGGGAACAGGAAGATTTCATAATCCCCGTAGCCGTGGCTGTGCATGTCCGATCCGCCGATGGCCAGCAGCGTCATGTCTCGACTCAGCGACGGAAAATAAACATAGTTGTGCCCCTTCGGCAGACGCTTCTTTACCTGCGGCAGTCCGCTGCGCTCCTTGGTCCGCAAGTTGAGTCGTGAAAGCTGAGACGGCTTCTCCATCCACACCAGCCAATCGTCGCGAGCGGAAATGCTCACCTGGCAGCCGCTCAGTTTGTTGACTCCCTGGACAGCGGGAATCTCACCGCCCTCCCGCTTCACGCGACGGTAGCCCGCACCGCCGCCCTGAGCGCAAATCGCGTAATTCGCGCTCGGCGAAAGGATTAGATTTTGCCGGCCGCAATGCATCAGTTTGCGCCCGATCCGTTCCGAGAAAATATCGAAGCCAAAGACACCTCCCTCCTCGGGGAGGTTAACCAGTAACGTGCGATTGTCGCGCCATTCGAACACGTGGTCTTCGCCGGCGCAACCCACCCGCCCCCGCAGCGCCTTCAATTCGCGCGGCGCGCCGGCCTCGAGCGTCTCCGGGTCAATCTCGACAATCCAAGCGTCGAACGGCGGCGCGGCATATTGCCCGTTGAACAGGGTGCGGACGTTGTCGTCGTACGACGAATTCCATGCCTTTCCCGCAAAGACCACGTGTCGTCCGTCGGGAGAGATGCGGGGTCCGATATGGGCGTAGCCGTCCTCATTCGGCGTGCCGCTGATCATGTCCAGACCGCTGCCGTCGAGGTTGCGCTTCCAGATGCGGTACTTCCGCGCATCGGTGCCCGTCGGACGCCGCGACTCCCACACCACCAGCCCCGTACGGCCGTCGGCAAACTCCCGCATCGCCTTGCGGTCCGCTTCGCCGGCATGATCCTCGGGCGTAAATGCGCGTAACGGAGCGACGCCAATCGCCAACACCGTCAAAAGCAAAGTCAATAATTTCCTGAGCATAGGCAAGGTTCTCCAATGTACGCGATGATTCTGCCATACAGTCGTCTAACGAGCATGTGAGCGCAATTATTGTTGGTGATGTATTTGCCTGCCCTGGAAGCTAACTTCAAGGCTGTGAACCTTGGGTGGAATGGTTCGTGTTTTCAGCCCGACGAACCGAAAACACTCAAACCGCGAATAGTTGAGGACAGCGTTCCACCGCTGTGAATGAAGCAAAAGGTGGCGGCTCTCCGCGCCCGACACCTGGGGCTGCGGCGCCGCCGGGGCAGAGTCGCGGGTTACTCCACGGTTACGCTTTTAGCCAAGTTTCTTGGTTGGTCGATTTCACAGCCGCGCAGTCGGGCGACGTGATAGGCCAGGAGTTGGCAGGCCACGCAGGTGGTGATTGGGGTGGTTAGCGGCGAGCCGGCGGGGATGTGCAGCACCGCGCTTGCGGAGTCCGCAACGGCATCGTCGCCTTCGGTCAGGATGGCGATGACAGGCGCGTTGCGGGCGCGGCATTCCTGAATGTTGGCCAGGGTTTTGTCTCGCCCCGGCACGTCCGGCGCTAGGGCGACGACGGGAACGGATTCTTCCAGCAGCGCGATCGGGCCGTGTTTGAGTTCCGCGGCATGATAACCTTCGGCATGAATATAGCTGATTTCTTTTAGTTTTAGTGCGCCTTCGAGGGCGACGGGATACATGGTGCCGCGCCCGATGAAGAACGCGCTGTGCGCATCGGCCAGCAGTGCGGCGACGTCGGCAATGCGTTCGTTGAGCTGCAGGACGGCTTCGACTTGTTCGGGGATGCGTTCGATCGCGCTGCAAATTTGGATGCCGGTCTCATGCGACAAGCGACGACATCGTCCGAACTTGAGCGCCATCATCAACAGTACGGCGACCTGGCAGGTAAACGCCTTGGTGGAGGCCACCCCGATTTCCGGTCCGGCGTGGAGGTATACGCCTCGACCGGTTTCCCGCGCGAGTGTGGCGCCGACTACGTTGCATACGCCGGCCACGAGCGCACCTTTGTTTTGAGCTTCGCGCACGGCGGCGAGCGTGTCCGCAGTCTCCCCGGATTGGCTGATTGCCAGCACCATATCGCGCGGGGTGACGATGGGGTTGCGATACCGGAACTCCGCGGCTTGGTCGACGTCGGTGGGTAAATCGGCTAAGTCCTCGAAGAAATATTCGCCGACCATGCCGGCGTGCATCGAGGTCCCGCAGGCCAACATGACCAGGCGCCCGACATCGCCGATTTCGCGGGGTGTCAAGTTCAGCCCGGACAGGATCGCGGTGCTTTGCTTTGCATCCAATCGACCGCGCAGGGCATTGCGCAGCGAGTCGGGCTGCTCAAAGATTTCCTTGAGCATGAAGTGCTCGAACCCGCCTTTTTCCGCGGCGCCAAGGTCCCAGTCCAGTTTGGCGATTTCTCGTGATACCGGCACGTTGTCGATGTTGCGGATCTCGAGGTCGCCGGGGGTTAAAACGGCGACGTCGTCGTCGTTGAGAAACACGACTTGGCTGGTGTGCGCGGCGAGGGCGGCGGCGTCGCTGGCGACCAAAGTTTCGTGTTCGGCCACACCGATGACGATGGGGCTGCCGCGCCGGGCGGCGATGAGTGAGTTCGGCTCATCTTGGCAGAGGACCGCGATTCCGAAGGTGCCCTCGACGAGCTGTAGGGCGGCGCAGACGGCTTCGAGAAGGTTGCCGTCATAAAACTCTCCGATCAGGAGGGCGAGCGCCTCACTGTCGGTGTCGGAGAGAAATTCGTGTCCCTGGGCTTGGAGTCGTTTGCGGATTTCGCGATAGTTTTCAATGATGCCGTTGTGGACCAGTGCGATGCGTCCGGATTGGTCGCAGTGGGGGTGGGCATTGGCTTCGGTGGGGGGGCCGTGGGTAGCCCAGCGGGTATGGGCGATTCCCGCCTGGCCGTCGTGGATTGGGGAGCTGGCGCCGTCGGGGTGGAGTTGATCGACCAGCGCGCGAACTTTGCCGACGCTTCGGATGCTGCGCAGCCCGTCTTCGGTGACCAGCGCAAGCCCCGCCGAGTCATAACCCCGATATTCCAAGCGCTGCAGGCCGCCCAGCAAAACCTCCGCCGCGTTTCTTTGACCCGTATATCCTACAATTCCACACATGATCACCTCCTACGATGAGAGTTGATGGTGTCAGGTGTCAGATTTCAGGCGTCAGAGGGATCGGTCTGATCAGTCTGATCGACAGCTCCCGGCAGCTGCCGGCAGCTGCCGGCAGCTGCCGAGACGTCTCCCTCTGGTGGAGATGAGCTAGGCTGGAAACCACGCGTCCGGCAGGGCGTCTTTCTCGGCTTCGAGCAATTCGTTCATGAGGGCGCGCGCATCGGAGAGACTGGAGACCAAAGGATCGCAGACGAATGCGCGCAGCAGAAGGTCGCGATCCTGTTCGACGGCGGCGCGGGCGGTCAGCTCGTGTGTGTCGAGAACCTGTTGCCAGAGCCCGCGCAAACCGACCGGGGCATTGCCCACGGGGCGCGGCGCCGGTCCGTCCATATTGACGTCGCACAGCAGTTCCAGGAATGCGTCCTCGGGCATGTTGGGGACCGTTCCCGCATTGGCGGTGTTGATAAAGAACGGTTTGGTTAGTCCAGCCCACATGGTCTCGATGATGTCGGTGGCGTGGTCGGGGCCGTGTTTTTTGAAGAAGGTATCCATGGGTTCGACGCCCAGGTTATAGCCGTCGACTTCGCGGAACATTTCGGCGTGGCGTTCATAGCGGTCTCCGGTTTCCCAGATGGACAGGGGCGGTACGGTTTCCGGGGTATGGTTCAGTCCCTGCCAAAAGCGGACGTACTCCTTTGTGTGAGCGACGCAGGTGGGCACGTACCCGAAGGCCTTATACAGCTCATGGCTGACCGCGGCGTTGAATGCCGCCTTTGCTCCCTTGTCGCCGCCGTCTGTTTCACTGGCGGCCTGGGTGCGCAGCTTATCGGCGATGATGGGAGTTTTGTCCTTGCCATCATATTCGGCTTTGAGCAGCCAAGTAAAATGATTGGGGCCTGCGATTCGAAAGTCAAATTTGGCGTCCTGCTCGGGAGTGAGCGCTTTGCCTTCGCCGACTATATCCGCGCGCTGCGCGTAATTGCGTTTGACATGCGGCATGTGCAGGCCGTCGCAGAGGGCAAAACTTTTGAGTTTGGGCGCGAAAATGCGCATGCCGATGCCGTTGGCGGCGGTAGGGTTGATGTAGTTGATGACCCAAGCGTCCGGGCACAGGTCTTCGATGTCGCGGCAGTAGGACAGAATGTGCGGAAATTCGCGCAGTGTGCGCATGATACCGCCAGGTCCGATGGTGTCGCCGCTGCACATGCGGATGCCGTACTTCTCCGAAAGCTCGCAGTCAATGCCGCGGAAGCGCACCGAGCGGTCCGCAAAACTGAGCACCACAAAATCGCTGTCCGGGAGCACTTCGCGCGCGTCGGTGGATACTTCGATATGCAAAGAAACGCCTGCATGAGCCACTGCATTGTCGGCCAGTGTTTTCATGCGCGCCAAGATGACCGGATCCCGGTCGACCAGACTCAAAGTGCCGGTTTGCAGATGCTCTGACTGGGTCATTTGCCAAATTGCCTGCCGACCGAAGAACAGGCTTCCCGCACCGATTACTACTACTTTTGGGTGTTGCATGTTGTCCTTTGTTCCATACTCTATTTAACGTTGGGGGCTTCTTTGGCTTTATACTCTGTGTGCAGGAGATGGTGCGATTTGTGCCCGAGGGGCTCGCCCAGAAACTCCTTGTAGATTTGGGTGATGGCCGGGTTTTCATGCGATTTGCGCAACTCGCGGCCCTCGTCTTCCTGGTAGACGGCGTTGATGCGGGCGTTGCGCACTTCGTTGGTGGTGAAGCGCGGTTGGCCGCCGCCGCTCAGGCATCCGCCGGGGCAGCACATTACTTCGATGAAGTGATAATCGGCTTCGCCCTTGGACACCAGGTCGCAGACCTTGCGGGCGTTGGACAGCCCGTGCGCGACCGCGACCTTGGCGGTAACCCCCTCCAGGAAGCTCCATTCTTCCTTGACGTTTTCGAGGGGAAGCTGCGCCTCCTTGAGTCCGTCCAGGCCATGAATGGAGGTGACGTGCAGTTTGTCGGTGGGCAGTTCACGCCCGGTAACCACTTCATAGACGGTCCGCAGGGCGGCTTCCATCACGCCGCCTGTGTTGGCGAAGATGTCGGCGGCGCCGGTGGACATGCCGAGGGGCGAGTCCTGCGTATCGTCGGGCAGGCTCATAAAGTCGAGCCCCGCCTCGGAGATCATCCGTCCGAGTTCGCGGGTGGTCAGAACGTAGTCGACATCCTGAATCCCCGAATCGCTCATTTCCGGACGCACGCATTCATATTTTTTAGCGGTGCAGGGCATGACGGAGACGACCACGACATTGTCCGGATCAATACCCTCTTTTTCGGCGTAGTATGTTTTTGCCAAGGCGCCGAACATCTGCTGGGGCGACTTGCAGGTGGAGATATTCGGGATGATATCGGGATAAAAGTACTCCATGTAGTTGATCCAGCCGGGCGAGCAGCTGGTGAACATGGGAAGTTTAACGGATGAATCGCCGTCGACAAGCGCCTTTTTGAGGCGGGAGAGAAACTCGTGTCCCTCCTCGATAATGGTCAGGTCGGCGGTGAAGTTGGTGTCGAAGACCTTGTCGAAGCCGAGGCGGCGCAACGCGCTGACCATTTTGCCGGTAACGCAGGTGCCCGGCGCCTGCCCGAAGCATTCGCCAAGAGCGGCGCGGATGGCCGGGGCCGTCTGCACAACAACATGCTTTTCGGGGTCGTCGAGCGCGTTCCATACGTCCTCGATCGAGTCCTTTTCGTAGATGGCGCCGACAGGACAGACGGCGGAGCACTGACCGCACTGAACGCAGATGGCGTCGGAGAGTTCCTCGGACGCGCCCGTGCCAATTTCGGTCTCGAATCCGCGGTTGCGGGGTGAAAGGGTGCCGACTCCCTGCACGTCCTGGCAGACGGCGACGCAACGCCGACAGAGTACGCATTTGTCCATGTCGCGCACTAGGGCCGCAGTCGATTCGTCCAGCGAAGTTTCGCCTTTAGTGTAGGGGAAGCGGACTTCCCGGATACCCATCTGTTTGGCCAGGTCCTGCAGTTCGCATTCGTTGTTGCGAACGCAGGCGTTGCAGTCCCAGGGGTGATTGGCCAGCAACAACTCGACCGACAGTCGGCGGGCTTCGCGGGCCTTTTTGCTGCTGGTGCTCACGACCATGCCGTCGCGGGCTTCGGTGACGCAGGAGGGCTGCAGTGTGCGCGCGCCTTCGACTTCCACCAGACACACGCGGCATGATCCCGGGCTGTCCACGTCCTGAAGGTGGCAAAGAGTTGGGATTTTGATTCCCGACTGGGCGGCCGCATCCAGAACCGTTGTCCCCTCGGGAACCGTGACTTGCTGTTTGTCAATGGTCAGATTGATGGCCATGTTGGCACTCCTTGCTGCTGATGTTGCGCAGTTTCTAGTTGATGGTTAAGCTGAATCCGAGCATATTGATGTTTTCGGAAGCGGTCGTTACACCATGAGTTCGGCAAGTTCCAATCGCACGTGGGTGTTGCGGGGGCGCTCCGAGTTGATGTCGATGCCGCGTTCCATTTCGGGGCGAAAGTAGCGCAATGCGGACATGATCGGCCCCGCCGGAGATTGTCCAAGCGGACAGAAAGCCGAGGACTTCAGTGTCATGCACAATTCCTCCATCAGGGCGATGTCGCCGGGATAGCCACAGCCATCTTTGAGGCGCGCGGTGATGTCGGTTAAAACTTTCAGCCCGTTCCGACAGGGGTTGCAGTTGCCGCAGGATTCGTGCTTGAAGAACTTCATGCACGCGTGCAGGAAGTCGTTTACGCCAACGCTTTCGTTCATAATCAGGATGGCGCCGGAACCCAAGACATGACCGACCTTCTGCATGGAGTCGTAGTCCAAAGGAACATCAAGCACCTCCGGGCCGAGCAAGTCGCCCGCCGTGCCGCCAAGCTGTGCCATCTTGAATTCGCCGCCTGCCATGCCGCCTGAGTAGTCGGTGATGATCTCGCGCAGCGTGATGCCGGAGGATACTTCGATGAGCCCTGGTCGGTCGACATGACCGATGATCGTGTATACTTTGGTGCCGGGGGTGCCCGTGCTGCCGAACGAGCGGAACCACGTCGCGCCGTTGCGCAGGATGGCGGGCACGTTGGCCAGGGTCTCGACGTTGTTGACGTTGGTGGGCTTGCCTTTGTATCCCCATTGGGCGGGAAAGGGCGGTTTTAGGCGCGGCACGCCGCGTTTGCCCTCCATGGACTCGATGAGGGCGGTTTCCTCGCCGCAGACATACGCGCCCGCGCCAATCTTGATCTCAACGTCAAAGGAGACGTTTGAATCGAAGAGATTGTTGCCGAGCAGCCCGAGCCGATGGGCGTCGTCGATGGCTTTGCGCATGCGTTCGATGGACAGCTTGTATTCGCCGCGGATATAGATATATCCCTGAGTGGCGCCGATGGCGTAGCCGCAAATGGCCATTGCCTCGAGCACCTTGTGGGGATCGCCTTCCATGATGAGGCGGTCCTTGAAGGTGCCCGGTTCGCCCTCGTCCGCGTTGCAGATGACATATTTTTGGTCTGCCTTCACAGGTGCGCAGAAGCCCCATTTGGTGCCTGTCGGGAAGCCGGCGCCGCCGCGTCCGCGCAGGCCGGAGTCCGTCACTTCGGCAATGACTTGCTCGGGGGTCATTTCGGCAATGGCCTTGCCGAGAGCGAAGTAGCCGTCGTTGCCGATGTATTCTTCAATGCTTTCCGGATTGATGCGCCCGCAATTGTCCAGTACGATGCGTCCCGGTTGGTGGGTGCGCTTCTCATTGAGGATGTCGGTGAGGGCAGGGGGTTGCTCCCGCGGAATCAGGTGGCGTCCGCAGATGCGACCTTTGACAACGTGTTCCTCGACGATATCGGATACGATTTCGGGAGTTAGGTTGCCGTATACGACCCCGTCCGGCTGCACGGCGGCGACCACGCCGGCGTTGGAGGGACCGAACGAACCGGTTTCGATTACCTCCACCTCGTCCGATAGACCCCGTCGACCGATCTCGGCGGAGAAGGCGCTTTTCACGCGACGCGCTCCGATGATCACGGTGTCGGCATCGATCGGGATCAAAATGTACATTCTTGGTTTGGCCATAATCGCTACTCCACGCGTTATTTATGCTGCGGTCAGCATTGCGTTGCTATTGAGTCGATGATTTCGCGGGCCTTTTGCTCGGTGAGGTTGCCGTAGACTTCGTCGTCAACGCTCATCACCGGCGCGACTCCGCAGGCGCCCAGGCAACTGGTCGTCTCCAGGGTAAACTCGCCGTCCTCGGTAGTTTCGCCGATATTCACGCCGAGGCGGTTTTGCAGGGCGTCCCGCAGGTTTTCCGAGCCCATCACGTAGCAGGGCGGACTTTCGCACAGGCGCACGATATGCCGACCGCGCGGCTCCAGGCTGAACATGGTATAGAAGCTGGCGGTGCTGATCAGGTCGGAGATCGTCAGGCCCATGATCTCGGAGAGGGTCTGCAAATCTTGCTTGTGCAGCGAGTTGTCCTCGCTTGCATCCTGAATGTCGTGCAGAATCTCGATAAGGTTCTCGCGCGCGTTGCCATGCATTTCGACAATCTCGGCTATGCTCATCGTCATCTCCTGTGAAACTTCGTAGCTCTGCCGTCCTCGGCGGAGCGTCTTCGGCGTCCCCCGTTTCACCTCTGCGGGTGTCGAACCAACGGTTCGGGGGGGCGACTCCTGTGAGATTTTGTCGTGTTATTCCTTGTAGTCGCAGCGCAGGCAGCGGCGGGCTTCGCGACGCGCCTCGCTGCCGTTGATGCTGCGTTCGACTTCGATGGAAATTGCTCGCTCGTCAGCTGGGAGCAGGGGCGGTTCGGCCGGGAACTGTTCCTCGATGTCGGCATCCGCGTCAACGGCCACGTCCGGAAGGACCAGCTGCTCCCAGGGATAGGTTCGCGCGGGATCGGGAAAGAAGTGCTGGTCGATGGAGCGCGCGCCGATCTGACCGGCCTGGATGGCCTCGACGACCGTGGCCGCGCCCCAGACAAGGTCGCCGCCGGCGAACACGTCGTCTCGCGAGGTGCTTCCGGACTTGGGATCAGCCCGAACGCTGCCCCAGTCGGTTCCCTCTAAGTTCTCCGTGGTCTCGACGATTTCCTGCACATCGGGTTTTTGGCCGATGGCGACGATGACATTGTCGACAGTCCGGGTGTCGATTCCGTCCGGGATGGGTTCGGGACGCCGCCGGCCCGACTTGTCAAAGGGACCAAGGCGCATTTTGCGCACGTCGATGTCCAATTGTTCGCCGTTGGGGCGGATGGCTTCGATGTTGGCGAGAAATTCCACGTTGTTGCCCTCGACTTCAGCCTCGCGGATTTCGATGGGGTTGGTGGGCATTTCACTGCGGGTGCGGCGGTAAAGGATGGTGACTTCCTGCGCTCCAAGTCGGCGGGCAATGCGCGAGGCGTCAATGGCGCTGTCGCCGCCGCCGACCACTACGACGTGCCGACCAATCTTGAGGTCTTCACCCTTGGCCGCCCGGTCGAGAAAGTCGATGCCGGTATAAACGCCGGGCGCGTCAATGCCGGGGATCTTGGGCTTGATCTCTTTGCCTGCGCCGGTCGCCACGAAGAAGGCGTCGAACCCTTCCGAACGCAATTGGTCCAGTGTGGTGTCGGTGCCGATGGCCACGCCGGTTTTGATGGTGACGCCGTATTCCTCGAGGGTGCGGATTTCCTTGTCCACATATTCGCGCGGCAGTCGGTAGTCCGGGATTGCGTAGCGGAGCATGCCGCCGGCCTCGTTGCGCTTGTCAAACACCGTGACCTCGTAGCCGCGCTGGACTAAGTAGTAGGCGGCGGTGAGTCCCGCCGGACCCGAACCGATGACGGCGATCGTCTTGCCGTTGGCCGGCGCCTTCTCCGGCAGCAGGGGAAGGTAGTCGCTTTGCTGATCGGCCATGAAGCGTTTGACCAGGCGGACCGCCAGCGGACCTTCCAGATCGCAGCGGCGACATTTTTTGGTGCACCATTGCGGGCATACGCGCCCGCAGACCGACGGGAAGGGGTTGGCCTTCAGGTGCTCGCGGAGCGCATCCTCGTAGCGGCCTTCGGCCACGTAGGACAGATAGGCGGGGACATTGACGCTGGCGGGACAAGCGTTCACGCAGGGCGCGTAGACCAGTTCGTTGCAGACGCCGGCGCGGCAGCGCTTGTCAAGCACGTGTTCCTCGTATTCGTGACGGAAGTGGCGCAGAGTTGAGAGTACCGGGTTCGGCGCGGTCTGGCCAAGCCCGCAAAGCGAGGTCTGAGCAATTTGTCGGGCCAATTCCTCGAGGCGGTCAATGTCCTCCATGGTTCCCATGCCGCGACAGATGCGAGTGACCAAATCGAGCATAATGCGGGTGCCCACCCGACAAGGGGTGCACTTGCCGCAGGATTCCTCGGTGATGAACTCGAGGAAATAGCGGGCCAAGTCGACCATGCAGGTGTCCTCGTTCATGACAATCAGTCCGCCGGACCCCATGATCGCGCCCAGTTCGGGAAGAGACTCGTAGGTGATCGGCGTGTTCAGGTGCTCCTTGGGAATGCATCCTCCCGAGGGTCCGCCGATTTGGACGGCCTTGAAGTCCTTCTCGTTGGGGATGCCGCCGCCGATGTCGTAGACAATCGAGCCCAGCGTGATCCCCATCGGAACTTCAACCAATCCGGAGTTGCTGACGTCGCCGGCCAGGGCGAATACCTTGGTCCCCTTGCTTTTCTCGGTTCCCAGCTTTGCGAACTCCGCAGCGCCGGAGGTGATGATGCTCGGAATGTTCGCAAAGGTCTCGACGTTGTTCAGCACTGTGGGTTTGTCGAACAGACCCTTTTGCGCGGGAAAGGGGGGCTTGGGACGCGGTTCGCCTCGCTTGCCCTCGATGGAGTGCATCAGGGCGGTTTCCTCGCCGCACACGAACGCTCCGGCCCCCATGCGGATTTCCAGGTCGAACCGAAAGCCACTGTCAAAGATATTGCCCCCAAGCAGTTCCAGTTCGCGCGCTTCGTCAATCGCTTTCTGCAGGCGCTCGATCGCCAAGGGATATTCGGCGCGGACGTAGACGTAGCCTTGGTCTGCGCCGATGGCGTAGCCGCAGATGGCCATGGCTTCGACCACACTGTGCGGATCCCCCTCGAGAATGCTGCGGTCCATGAACGCGCCGGGATCGCCTTCGTCGGCGTTGCACACCACGTACTTCTGTTCGACATCCTCGCGGGCAGTAAACTCCCACTTCAGCCCGGTTGGAAAGCCGGCGCCGCCGCGTCCGCGCAAGCCGGACTCCTTGACTTCGGCGACGACCTGCTCCGGAGTCATTTCAGTGAGCACCTTGCCCAACGCCTGGTAGCCGTCCGCGGCGATGTATTCACGGATGCTCTCGGGATTGATCATGCCGCAATTGCGCAGGGCGATTTTTTTCTGCAGTTTGTAGAAATCGATGTCGCTGATGATCTGCACCAGCTCTTCGGAGGAGGGCTTGCGATAGAACAAGCGGTTGACGACTCGCCCCTTCAGCAGGTGCTGGCCAACGATTTCCGGCACGTCCTCGGCCTGCACTTTCTGGTAGAACACGCCTTCGGGATAAATCACTGCGATCGGGCCGTTTTCGCACATGCCCATGCAACCGGTGGTGATCACGTCGATTTCACCGGCGAGATCATGGCGCGCCAGCTCCGCCAAAAAGGCGTCCCGCACACTTTCGGTTCCGGACGAAATGCAGGAGCCGCCCGCGCACAGCAGAACTTGGGCTCGTTTGTTTTTCATGCTCGCTCCTCGGTTACTCGTACTGATCCAATATATTTGAAAGCTTTTTCGGGCTGACGCGCCCGTGGACGTCGTCGTTGACCATGATCACCGGCGCCAGTCCGCAGGCGCCGAAACAGCGCTGGGCGGTAAGCGAGAAACGTCGATCCTCAGTCGTCTCTCCCAAGGCAATGCCCAGTTCCTCCCGCAATGCCTCGACGACTTTTTTGGCGCCGCGCACATAGCAGGCGGTGCCCAGACAAACATTGATCGTATGCCGTCCGCGCGGCTGCATGGTAAAGTAGTGATAGAAGGTGACAACGCCGTAGACCTCGCTGACCGGCAGGTCGAGAGCGTCGGCAACGTGCTGTTGGACATCGACGGGGAGAAACCCGAAGATGTCCTGTGCCTTGTGCAGCACGGGAATCAGGCTGGCACGCTCGGGCTTTTGCTGCGCGATGAACTCATCGAGTTCGGCGAAGTGCGTGCTCGCAGCCGGGGAGGTCTCGCAGGGGGTCGGCATGATGCCCTCCTTGTTGCCTAGGCGAAAACCAGATCGTCGACCCGACGTCCGGAAAGAATGTGTTCGTTGACGATTCGGCGCGCGCCCTCCGCATCCACCTTGCCGTAGCGTATCGGCTTGTCCCCCTTGACTTCGACTTCCACCAGCGGCTCCTGCTCGCAGAATCCCGCGCAGCCCGCAGCCGTGACGGCCACGTCGGACACGTTGTTTTCCTCCAGCGCATCCATGAACGCCTTCATGGTGTCTCTCGCCCCGGCGGCGATCCCGCAGGTGCCCATGCAAACGACCACTCGCGCTTTGTGGTCGCCGCCGCGCATGTCCATGTCCTTTTTCACTTCCTCGCGAATTTTTCGGAGTTCCTCGAGACTTCTCATGGTGCTGCCTGTCTCCTTTCTGTTTTGCGCTGGTGGGCGCATGAACTGAAGTTCGTTGGCCGTTGGATCGGAGAATACTAACGAACGTTGCCGCAAAGTTCGCAGACTATGCATGGGCAATTTAAAATGTCAAGCTAACCCTGCAAAAAAAATCGCCGCCGTCCTCGGCAAAGGAAACCGGTCGCACAGAGTTATAATATCTGGAGGAAAGTAAAAGCCAGTGTCACGGGGGGTATACTGGCTGGAATGGCAGTGTCATGGGCCAAATTCCGTTGTGGGAAACGTCGGCTAAGGGCGTATGGTACGAACTGTGTAGT
Organism: Verrucomicrobiota bacterium; assembly: GCA_048616755.1. Classification (GTDB taxonomy): domain Bacteria; phylum Verrucomicrobiota; class Lentisphaeria; order Oligosphaerales; family CAZSBQ01; genus CAZSBQ01. The sequence goes on along the minus strand of JBMCIU010000010.1, from coordinate 280 downwards.
GGCAAGGTTTTAAGTTTGCGCGTCCTTTGAGTTTAGGATACTGAGTTATGGTTCTTATGAGTTCGCTTGTTTCATTGCTGATTGCGGCTTTTCTGGTTGAGATGGCCCTGGGGGATCCGGTGTATTCTCTGCACCCGGTGCGTTTGATCGGGCGGTGGATTGGGTTTGGCGAGAAGCTGCTGCGCAGGCGCGGGTTTGTCGGCGCGCGGGGCGGGTGGATGCTTGTGGTCGCCGTGTTGGGAGGTGTTGTTCTCGTGTATGGGATTCTGCGATGGGGGAT
>JBMCIU010000009.1:0-15631 GCA_048616755.1 Verrucomicrobiota bacterium | reverse complement strand
CCGTTGGTTCGACACCCGCCGGGTGAGACTGAATGCCGAATGCTGAATCTTGAATTTTGAATCTTGAATTTTGAATCCCAAACCCCGAACACCGAACACTGAACACTGAACACTGAAACCACGTTAAGTCTCACAGGAGGGGGGCAACCCCGACGGCAGCGATTCCGTCGGCCGTTAGGGATTCGACAAGCGTTGCTTTTTCCAGCAGCAAGGTTTGGCCTGCGTGGACGGCCAGCGCGGTAGCCCCCGCCGCCCGCAGCGACTCAACGGTTGTCATGCCCACGCAGGGGACATCGAAGCGCATGTCGTGATTCGGTTTGGCGACTTTGACGACGACTACCTTTCCTCGGCCCAGTTCGCCGCCGCGACGGATTGCCTGGTCGGTTCCCTCGAAGCCTTCCACGGCCAACACGGTCCCCCGTTTGACGACGACTGTCTGACCGATATCCAATCGACTCACTTCCCGCGCAACTCGGAGCCCGAATTCGATATCGCTTTGCTCGCGTTTGGTGGGCTCGCGTTTGGTCAGTTGTCCGCTCGGCGCCAATGCGTCGCCCATGTACAAGGTCGACGGCAAGACCTCGATGCCATCCCGCGAAAATTCATCGCATACGGCGGAAAAGATCGATTCGGCGTTGCGCTCAGCCAACCGGCGCAGCAGTCGAAACGTCCGCATGTCGGGGCGCAAGCCTCCAAACAATCTCCCGGGCGTGATTTGACCGGCAAAGACAACGCGTTCAATGCGCTGTTTGCGAAACCACCGGATTGCCGCGGATAATTGGCCTGCATGAATCCACGTTGCGGAGTCCGCAACCTCGGCTACTTCTTGACGGGCATCCCCCCGCACGGCTACAATGGCAACCCGCGGCACGCCGCAACGGCGCATCCCCCGGCAGACTTCCAGGGGGAAAACGCCGCGTCCGGCAACAAGCCCGGCCGGTTGCTCCTGGATTGGGAGATCCGGTATCGTCATACTACGTCCAGAGCAAAGGTTTAAGCGTTACAAGGAATGACGCAAGCCGGTAACCGTAAAATCTGTTCACCGCGGGGACGAGCCCCGCGGACAGGGTGGCATAAGACAAGCAAATCGCTAAGTCAGCGACGACTGCGAAGCCGACCTTTGCGCAGAAAACCATCGTAGTGCCGGGAGAGCAAATGCGCTTCAATCTGGCGCATGGTGTCCAGCATGACGCCGGTCATGATGAGCAGACTGGTTCCCCCGAAGAACTGGGCGACTTGAAAGGGGATGTTGAACCATCGCGCCATGAGCATGGGAAAGAGAGCGAGGGCCAGCAGAAACAGCGAGCCTGCAAGCGTGATGCGCGTCATCGTGTAGTCCAGGAACTCGGCAGTGGGCTTGCCGGGGCGGGTACCGGGAATGTACCCTCCGTTGCGTTGCAGGTCGTCGGCAATTTTGATGGGGTTGAACTGGTTGGCGACCCAGAAGAAGGCGAACAGCAGGATGGCCAGGCCGTAAAAGAACATATACCATCCGGAGCCGTACTCGAAAAAGCGTCCCCACCCTTGGTTGCGGGCGTAGGGAATCCACTGTAGAAGGACGCTGGGGAACATGAGGATGGCGCTACCAAAGATGATCGGCATGACGCCGGAGTAGTTGACGCGCAGGGGCATGTAGCTGGTTTGTCCGGCGCTGCGGCCTCGTCCGCCCGCGCGACTGGCGTGACGGATCGGAATCTTGCGGTGTCCCTGCGTAAGCGCAACGGTGGCGGCGGTCACAAGGAAGAAGACCGCGAGCAGCAGCAGCAGGTGAATGGAACTGAAGGACTGATTGCCCGCGCCGCCAAGTACCAGTTGGACCATCCCGAACACGGCGGCGGGCAGTCGCGCCAGAATGTTGACCGAGATAATCAGGGAGGCGCCGTTGCCTATGCCTCGTTCCGTGATCTGTTCGCCCAGCCACATGAGGAACATCGTGCCCGCGGTAAGGATGATGACCGTGCGCACCAGGAAGCCCATGCTCGGATCCATTACCGGCGCCGTCGCGCCCTGAAGACCCAAGGCGCCGGGATTCATCATGGCTTTGGCCAGCATGCTGCCCTGAACCAGGCAAATGCCGACCGTCAGATAGCGGGTGTACTGCGTGATCTTCTGTCGCCCCGCGTCCCCTTCCCGCGAAAGCTTCTCAAGCGCGGGTATCACGGGCGTCATCAATTGCATGATGATCGACGCGGAAATGTAGGGCATAATCCCCAGCGCGGCCACGGCAAACTTCTCCAGCGCGCCGCCGCTGAACAGATTGAACAGGTTCATGACGCCGCCGCCGGTATTCTGCTCCAGACTTTGAAACAGCGCTTCCAGGGCCTTGGGGTCCACTCCGGGCACAGGAATGGCGGTGCAGACGCGAACCAATGCGATCACGCCGAGCGTGAACAGCATCTTTTTGCGAAGTTCGGGAATTTTAAAGCTGTTTACATATGCAGAGAGCATAATAAAGCGTCCTTGAGCTGGGCGGTCCCTCTTCAAAAAGGTGGGCGCACCTGTACGGTGCACCCGCGGTTTAGACCTCTTCGCAAACGCCGCCAGCGGCTTCGATCTTTTGGCGCGCGGAGGCGGAAAACTTGCCGGCGCGAACCGTCAAGGACTTGGTCAATTCCCCGTCACCCAGAATCTTGACGCCGACAACGTCCTTGTGCATGACCCCCTGCTTGCGCAGGGCCGCTTCGTCAACCACGGCGCCGGTATCGAAGGCATCCTCGAGAAATCCGATGTTGACAACGCCGTATTCAAGGCGGTTGGGATTCTTGAATCCCCGCTTTGGCAAGCGGCGAAGCAGCGGAATCTGTCCACCCTCGAAATAGGACTTGTGGCTGTGTCCGGAGCGGGCGCCGGCGCCTTTGTCGCCTCGTCCGCATGTGCGGCCGTGACCGGAGCCGTCACCGCGACCAACGCGCCGCCGAGACTGCCGTTTGAAATCCGAGCTGAGTTGATGTAGTCTCATCGCTATACCTCAAGACTGTAAAAAAAAGTCGCGTTTCGCGTCTGATGATCAAAGATGGGCGACACCGCGTTTCTGAAGCATGTCGTCGCGCGTCCGGAGCATATCGATTCCCTTGAGCGTGGCCCGCACGACGTTGAGCGGGTTGTTCGATCCCAGGGATTTCGCGAGCACGTCGCGAACGCCGGCCAGTTCCAGTACGTCGCGCATGGCGCCGCCGGCGATGACACCGGTTCCTTCGGAGGCGGGTCGCATGAGGATCTTGCCGCCTGCAAATCGGGCGGTCACCGCATGCGGGATGGTTTGTCCGCGCATGGGTACGGGTCGCACCGCGCGTCGTGCCAGGTCGCTGCCCTTGCGAATGGCGTCGACCGCCTCGTTCGCTTTGCCGACGCCGACGCCGACGTTGCCCTTTCTGTCGCCGACGACAACCACGGCGCTGTAATGGAAATTACGTCCGCCTTTGACTACCTTACTGGAACGGTTGACAAAAACAACGCGTTCTTCAAGTTCCGGCGCGCCTTCGGTTTTCTGATTGGTCATGTCCTCTTTCGCCACAGGATATTCTCCTTTAATTCGTCGCTAGTGCGGATTCGCGCGGTTGATGCTCAGAACTGCAGTCCGGCTTTGCGGGCGCCGTCGGCCACAGCCTTTACGCGGCCGTGAAAACGGAATCCGCCCCGGTCGAACACCACGCGGTTGATATTGGCGGCCAAGGCCTTTTCGGCGACGTGTTTGCCGATCGCGGCGGCGCCGTCAACGTCGCCGCGGATGTCCGTGGCGCGCAAGTCCTTGTCAAGAGTGGAGGCGCTCGCCAGAGTGCATTCGGCCTCGTCGTCGATGACTTGGGCGTATACGTGCCGGTCGGAACAGAACACACACAAACGAGGGAGTTCGGCGCTACCTGAAAGGTGGCGACGAATTCGACGATGGCGCCGTTGTCGCGCTTCTTTTTTGTTGAGTCTTGCCATCTGTCTTTGACCTATGGTTACATGGGTGAAGTGCGCCGCAAACAGCGGCGCGTTAAATCAGCCGACGGTTTTGCCTTCCTTGAGGGTAATTTGTTCGCCGACGTAGCGGATACCCTTGCCCTTGTAGGGATCGGGAGGGCGAAAACTGCGAATGGTGGCGGCCGCCTGGCCGACCATTTGCTTGTCGGGTCCTTCAATAACAATTTGCGTGGCGCTGGGCATGGTAACCTGCAGCGGCTTGGGCACCTCGAATTCCACGGGGTGGGAAAGTCCAAGGTTGAGGACCAGTCTCTGGCCCTGACACTTGCCGCGATATCCGACGCCCTGAATCTCCAGCTCGCGCCGAAAGCCGTCGGTGACGCCGGTAACCATGTTCTGTAAAATGCTCCGGGTCATGCCGTGGCATGCGCGCAGATGCACGGTTTCCTTGCGGATTTCGACAATCATTTGATTGTCTTCTTCTCGAACGTCGACATTCTCGGGAACGGTCAGTTCGAGAGTGCCCTTTGGCCCTTCGACGGTGAGCAGTCGCTCCTTGAGAGCAATGGTCACCCCTTCAGGCTTGATTACGGGTTTTCGTCCAATGCGTGACATGATGCGTATCCTTTTAGCTTAGCCCGGTTGTTACCAGACCCGGCAGACAACCTCGCCGCCGACATTGGCCGCGCGGGCCTGTCGTCCGGACATGACGCCCTGCGGAGTGGACAGTATAACAATCCCGAGACCGCCAAGCGAGCGAGGAATTTCCTGGCTGCCGACATATACGCGGGCCGAGGGCTTGCTGACGCGCTCGATGCCCTCGATCACGGGCTTGCGATGACGCCGGTCGCCAATGTACTTCAGTTCGATAATCAGCTGCGGCTTCTCCTCGCCTTCAATACGGTAGGTGCGGATAAACCCGCTTTCGCGAAGGACGTCGGCGACAGCCGTTTTCATCTTTGAGGTGGGTAAACTGACCGTCGGCGCCTGGATCATTCCGGCGTTGCGAATCCGGGTCAGCATATCGGCAATGGGATCGCTAATGTTCATGGAAGTCTGTCCTTGTACCTTGGCGTTCTACCAGCTTGACTTGGTGACACCGGGAATTTCACCATTGTTGGCGAGTTCGCGGAAGCAGATGCGACAGAGATGGAACCGGCGCATGTATGCGCGACTCCGTCCGCAGCGTTCGCAACGGCTGTACCTTCGGGCTTGAAACTTTGGTGTTCGCTTTGCTTTTTCGATTAGTGCTTTCCGTGCCACGGTTGCAGCTCCTTGGTCACTTCGTGAACGGCATTCCCATCATGGCGAGAAGCTCTTTGGCCTCGTCGTCTGATTGGGCGGTGGTTATGATGGCAATGTTCATCCCGACAGTGTGTTTGGATTTGTCGAGGTCGATTTGGGGAAACATGCTCTGTTCGGGCAGACCCATGTTAAAATTGCCGGCGCCGTCAAACCCGCGGACGGGAATGCCGCGGAAGTCGCGGACGCGAGGAAGCACGACGTTGATGAGACGATACAGGAAGTTGTACATCAACCCTCCTCGCAGCGTCACTCGACATCCGACGTCCATGCCTGCGCGCAACTTGAAGTTGGACACGCTGATCCGCGCCTTGGTGACCACTGGCTTCTGGCCGGTGATCAGCGCGATGGTGTCAATGGTCTCCTGGAGCGCTTCCTTGTCTTTGCCGGTACCGACGCCGCTGTTGACGACGATCTTGTCAAGACGCGGGACCTGCAGCGCGTTTTTGTATCCGCGCTTGCGTTGCATCTCGGGCTTGATGGTGTCTTCGTAGTTTGCCTGCAGTGCAGTGCGATTGCTGCCAGCCATGTCTATTCCCCTTTGCTCTGGGGTTGCGTATCGGTGGATGCGCCGCCGTGCCGCGCGGCGCGCTGGTCGAACACGTCCTCCTTCATCACATTTGACATGTGAATCGGGCAGTCTCGCTCTTCGATTCCGCCTTGCGGATTCATTTGATTGCGGCGGAGGTGCTTCTTGCGGGTGTTGACGCCCTCGACGATGACCCGGTTCTTCTTGCTGTCAAGCTCGAGGACACGGCCGCGATGGCCTTTGTCGGCGCCGGCAATCACCACGACGGTGTCGTTTTTCTTTACGTGAGGGGATGCCATTTTAGAGTACCTCCGGCGCGAGGGAGACGATTTTCATAAACTTCTTCTCGCGCAGCTCGCGGGTGACTGGTCCGAAGATTCGGGTTCCCCGCGGGTTGTTTAGGTCGTCGAGAAGTACGGCGGCATTGCGGTCGAAGCGGATGAACGACCCGTCCGGACGCTGGAGATTGGCGGCGGTGCGCACAATGACCGCGCGGACCGTTTCTCCCTTGCGAACCATGCCGCGCGGGGTTGCCTCTTTGACGGTGGCTCGAACAATGTCGCCAACACCGGCAAATTTCTTGCGTTGTCCGAGCACGGTCATAACCATGATGCGCCGTGCCCCGGTGTTGTCCGCGACCTCTAGATTACTTTGCACCTGAATCATGGGGTGGCTCTCCTCAATCCGTGACAGCGCGCTGCTGTACTTCGGTCAGCTCCCAGCGTTTCATTTTGCTGAGCGGCCGGGTTTCACTGATGCGCACTTTGTCGCCGACTCGAGCGTCATTGTGCTCGTCATGCACGTGGTATTTGCGGGACCGGATGACGACCTTTTTGTAGAGCGGGTGCTGAACCCGACGGTCGACACGGACGACAATGGTCTTGTCGCAGCGGTCGCTGACGACCGTTCCGATCCGTTGCTTTCGGTTGACCTGGGTTTTCTGTAACGTCTCTTCTGCCATCACAACTGTTTCCTGTGCTATGCCCGTGCCGACCGACTGTTTTGTTCGGTCAGCAATCGCGCCAAGTCTTTCTTGGCCAAACGAATGCGGGCGGTATTGTCGCTCTGCCCAGTTTGGGCTTGTAGTTTGAGGTCCAGGATTTCGCGGCGGTGGGTCCGCTCGCTCAGCGCCAGCTCTTCGTCGGTCATTTCTCGAATGTCTGCGGGTTTCATTCTCTACTCCATCCTGTGTGACGCGGCCGTCGGCGTAAAATTGCGCCCTTCGCACTTGTCTGTTCGCGGTGCGCTGCAGTCACGGCCACAAAGGTGTTCATCCATTGGCGCCGTGTCGAACAAGCAGCTTGCAGCGGCACGGCAGCTTGCTTGACGCTCGGGCAAGTGCTTCCTTGGCGAGCCGCTCGGAACAACCGCTGATCTCGACGATCATGTTGCCGGGTTTGATTGCGGCCACCCAGCCCTCGGGGTTGCCTTTTCCTTTACCCATTCGGACCTCTAGCGGCTTCTTGGTAATCGGTTTGTCCGGAAACAGGCGCAGCCACACTTTTCCTTTGCGGTGCAGGTGTCTGTTCACCGCCACTCGGACGGCCTCCAGTTGTTGCCCGCTGATGTGCGCGGTCTCGAGGGACTGAAGGCCATAGTCTCCAAAATCAAGTTTGTTGTTTCTGGTTGCGAGGCCCTCGTTTCTTCCTCGCTGCACCTTGCGGTGCTTTACGCGTTTTGGCATTAACGGCATTTTTCTGTTCCTCCGTTTCTTCAGGCTTGCATATCCAAACTTTGATACCGATTGTTCCCGCCAGCGTGCGGGCTTCGCAGAACCCGTACTGGACATTGGCCCGGAGCGTGTGCAGCGGGACTTTTCCTTCTCGATATTGCTCTTGGCGGGAAAGTTCCGCACCTCCGAGCCTGCCCGAGCAGCGAATGCGAATGCCGTCCGCGCCCATCTCCATGGCAGTCTGCAGGGTGCGCTTCATTGCGCGACGAAAACTGACCCGGCGCATGAGTTGCTGCGCGACATTCTCGGCCACAAGTTGAGCATCCAACTCCGGTGTTTTCACTTCCTTGATGTCGAGAAAAACTTCCTTGCCTTCGAGTTTCTGGCTGATTTCGCCCTTGAGCCGCTCAATGTCCGCGCCCTTCCGACCGATGACCAGGCCGGGACGACCGGATGCCACAGTGATGCGGATGCGGTTGGCGAAGCGCTCGATGGTGACTCTGGAGATGGCGGCATGCTCCAGCCGCTTCTTGACGAAGTCGCGAATCCGAAGATCCTCTTGGAGGAGATCTCCGTAACTGTCCTTTCTGGCAAACCAGCGGGACTGCCAGTCCTTGGTTACCGGAAGCCTGAAACCGAATGGATGGATTTTTTGGCCCACGCGTATACTCCTGGTTTATTCTACTTGTCGCTTACAACGATGCGAATATGGCTGGTCCGTTTGCGGATTCGGCCGGCCATGCCGCGCGCTTTGGGGCGGAACCGCTTCATGGTTGGCCCCTCGCCGACAACGGCCTCTCGAACACTTAGCTGACTGGCTGCGACGCCGCCTTGGGCGCTGTCGTTTTCGGCGTTGGCGACGGCCGAGCGCAGGGTCTTACCCACGATTCGGGCGGCTTTGCGGGGAATAAGGTCCACTGTGGCCAACGCCTCGTTGACCGATTTGCCTTGGATCAGCCGAGTGACTTCCCGCGCTTTGAACGGAGAAATCCGGATGTTTTTTGTGATAGCTCGCTTTTCCATAACCTCTGGGTCCCTGACGGTTTGTGCTGCACGCGGCGCCGCATAGCGCTATTGGGGCCGGTCGGATCCGGCTGACTGTTTCTGCCTGGTGAAGCTGGCGCCGGCACCGATGTCCCGGAGCGATCCCCGCAAAGGGACGGCCACGGAGTACTGATCGCCAGTCTCGATTACTTTTAGAATGGGGCCGTCTGACGAGTCTTCGGTCGGTGTCCATGTGGACGCCACCGATACGCCGCCCGTTCGGCCACGGTTGATAATGACTGCCTGCAAATCGTCGTTGACTGCCAGCACATGAACCTCATGCGCTTCGTCATCACCGCCTCGCCCAGCGACTGCCGGCGGTTGGTGTGCGAGTTCACGGCTCAGCTCGATGATTTCATCCAGCTGTTCTCGCGACTCGTCACTCACGACGTTTTCACGTTTTTCATCGGAATCCGCATTGCGGAAACTTGTTTTCAATTGGACTAAATTCTGATGCAGCTTTTGCTGCTGTTTGCGGCGTTTCTCCATTTGACGGAGAAGGTACGCTTCTGCGGGCAGCTTATTGTCGCTGCCGTCCTGCAGCAAATCTGCCGCAGTCCAATCCAAAGCGGCCAACCTTTCTTGAAGTTTTTTATTCTTCAAGTACTGGTCGGCAAATCGTCGCCGCACGTCCCGGAGGGATTGACGAACCGCAGCCAGTTCCGCATTGGCTTCGGCGCATTGCCTTTCCGCTCGCGCCTTAGCTTGCTCCAACTCGCGAATCGCGGGCTGCGCGCCGTCCGTTCCGGGCTGTGCCTCGCAGACATAAACAAAGCCCGCGAAACACAAAGCGCGTACTATAGCGCGCCAAACGCAAACATGCCAAGCGGTGTAATGCATTTTTTTTGATCTTCGGTGTCAACCAGCTTTTTGGCGGCTAAAAGCGGGTACCATAGTTCCTTTAAGTCAGGTGTAAAGGGGGCGGTCTCCGCGCCCCGTGTTTGGTCCCCCTAAGCGTTGCGCATCGGATCAGATGCCGATGTCAACGCCGCCGTTGTCGTCGCCGTCGCCGCTGTCCTGCTCGTCCTTAAGTCGACCGCGCAGAGACTTGCGCGCTGCCTCAATGGCGTCTTTTCGCTCGATCCAAGTGATGGTGAGCCTACCGGAGTCGTGTTCGAAATCCTCCCGCCAGCGCACTTCCACGCCCTTGTCCATATTGATCCATCGTCGCCCGTCCGGCGCGTTGAAGTCCTCTTTGGTCTGATAGCGTTCTTCGATGGTTCGGAAGAACGTGTCGCGTCCGATTTCGGCCTGTAGCTCGTCGAGATCGTATAGGACTTGAACCTCCGCCAATTCCTCGCGATGAAAATGGAAGTCGTAAAACTGCACCGGTGTACGCTGGCGCGTCCGGTTGTCCGCCTCGGCGGGTTCGAAACGATAGATGGACAACGGCCCTTCCCGCAAAATCTCCTTTAGCTCCCCGATTCGGTTCCGTACCGTGACCATGCCGGCGCCGAACTGAACGTCCTTGACCGCCATAGGCGGAGGCGGGGGGGCAGGGGAGGAATCATCGGACGAGCCGCCGCACCCGCCATGCCCCAACAGAACCATCGCGGCAATCACCGCGCGGACACGGCGAAGAGCCATCCGCCGCGAAAAATCAGCGACACGCGAAAACAACGAGCAAGCTGCGCAACTCGGAAGGGACATAACGGTTCTCCTGTCTCGGCAGACCAAGGCGATTGACTGCGGAACGATTCAAACCGTACCAAATTTACACGAATTTCGCGCCGATTCAAATCGTTAAATTGGAAACTGTTCTTTGGCGTTCCTTGGTTGCGGTGTTAGGTTTCACGCTGTGCTGTTTGTTTTGGCAACAGGTTTCTAGCCATCATAGGAGTTTAGTTATGCATCGTCCGTCCGTGATCGCCGTCATCGATATCGGCAAGACCAACAAGAAAGTTCTCCTGTTCAGTCGCGACTTGGAGCTGTTGGACAGCGTCTACAAGTCCTTTGACGAGTACGAGGAGAACGGCGTCCGGTACGAGGACGTCGAAAATGCGTACGCTTGGATTCTTGATCAACTTGCCGCCTTTAGCCCGTCCTACCGAATTGAGGCCATTTCCGTAACCACTCACGGCGCGACGGCCATGTGCCTGGACAAGGACGGCAACTTGGCCGTACCCCCGGTCGCCTATACCACCGAGGCGGACGAAGCGATCAGAAACGAGTTCTACGAACGCTTCGGCAGCCCGGAAGAGCTGCAGCGCGAAACCGCTACCGCCGAGATTGGCAGCCTGGTTAACCTGGGCAAGCTGATCTTCTTCCTGCAAAAAAAATGGCCGCGGCAATTTGATCAAGTCGAGCGGATTCTCTACTACCCGCAATATTTCGGCTTTCGGCTGACGGGCCGTACGGGAGCCGAACCGACGTACACCGGATGTCACACCTATTTGTACGACGTCCGCAATCATCAGCCCTCGAGCGTAGCTCGCGGGCTGGGTGTGGCCGACAAAATCCCCTTTGACATCTCCCGTTCCTGGGAGGTGCTTGGCACGCTCACTCCGGAGACGGCCGAGCGAACCGGCATCGACGCCAACTGCGTGGTTACCATGGGAATTCACGACTCGAACGCCTCGCTGCTCCCCTACCTGGTGCAGGGATACGACAACTTCGTGCTCAATTCCACGGGTACCTGGTGCGTTGCCATGCATCCGACCGACCGTGTCGCGTTTCGCGAGGACGAGCTGGGCAAGCTGGTGTTCTACAACCTGGATGCATTTTTCAATCCCGTGAAGACATCGATTTTTATGGGCGGGCAGGAGTTCGAGACCTACAACCGGATTCTAGCGGATATCCACGGACCGACGGAGTGGCCTTCGTTCGATCCGGTTCTTTTTGCCCGTGTGGCGCGGGAACAAAATCTGTTTGTGCTGCCCTCGGTTGTCAAGGGCACGGGAATTTTCCCTGACGCCCGTCCGCGCGTAATCGAAGGCGACCGCGAGTATCCGCTGGCGGATATTCAGAGCGGCAAAGCCATTCCCGAGTTTTTCCGCGACCGCACGCTGGCCGACGCGGTCCTGGTGCTGTCATTGGCCGTGCAGACCACCGCGGCTCTGGATATTGCCGGATACGACGGCAAGGGTACGGTCTTCACCGAAGGCGGATTTCGACATAACACCCGCTACAACCCGATCCTGTCCCAACTCTATCCGCACGGAACATGCTGCCTCACCGAACTCCAGGAAGCTACCGCTTTCGGCGCCGCGCTCCTTGGACGGGCCGCGCTCGACGGCACCGACCCTATGGCCCTGCGCGACGACTTTAGCATCCGTACAAAAACAGTCCCACCCGCCGAAGTCCCCGGCATAGACGAATACGCCAAGACGTTCTTCGAGCTACTCATACATTAATGTTAAGGGCGCAGAGAACGTGCGCCCGCAATCAGCCCTCCCCCCACAAACAGGAATTCAAGCCATGTCGGACTGGAACGAAAACGACCAACCCTCGCAACCGGACGCGCAGGAGCGTCCCGACCCCGCCGCGGCAGAGAACTCCGCAAAGCCGAACCAGATCCCGCCGCCCGCCGGACCGCCGCCGTGGCAGAGCTGGTTGCCGCCGGGCATGGAAATTCGACCACGCCGACGCCGTTTTCGCGGTTGCCTGCTGATCATCCTGGGGCTTGTCATCGCAGCGTCCCTAGTCGTGATTCTCGGCAGTCCTGACAGCCTGTCCGAACTGCCGGTTTTAAGCGGCGGCACCGGGAGCCAGCCCATGCAGGAGCAGTATGTCGGCGGCGATCCGCAGGCGGATGCCACGATCGCGGTTGTGGACGTCAAGGGCGTGATTCTTTCCGCCGAACATTTCGACGCGGCCAGTGTTCCGCGCATAACTGCCGCGCTCAAGCACGCGTCGGCACGCCCCGACGTCGTCGCCGTGGTGCTGGACATGAACACGCCGGGAGGGGAGGTGACCGCCAGCGATGAAATCCACAACGCCGTTCAGCAACTGCGCCGCACAGGCAAACCCGTGATCACATGCATGCGATCAATGGCGGCAAGCGGCGGCTACTACGTGGCGGCCGGCACCGATTACATCGTTGCCAACCGGCTAACGCTCACCGGCAGCATCGGCGTGCTGATAAGCTCGGTCAATTATGCCGAGTTGCTCGATAAAATCGGCGTGCGCGCGGATGTCTACAAGTCCGGTGAAATGAAGGACTTGCTCAACGGCGCCGTCGATCGAACTACCGAGGAGGAGGACATGCAGGACGAATTCTTCCAGGAGATGGTCGACCGAACGTTCATGGAATTCGCCGAAGTGGTGGCCGACGGGCGCAATTTTCCCTCGGCCGAGCATGTTCGGGATGCGACTTTCGGCGACGGGCGGGTGCTTTCCGGAGAACAAGCTCGGACCTACAATTTGGTCGACCAGCTGGGATACTTTTCCGACGCGGTCAGCCACGCGAAGGATTTAGCGAACGTGCAGCGCGCCAAGGTCGTGCGTTTCCAGCCTCGCGTCAGTATGTTCGACCGGATGCTGAGCATGTCCGCGAACTCCGCATTGTTGCCTGAATCGGTGCTTCCCGCTGAAATTCGCGCCCTAAAACCCGGCAGGCTCTACTACCTGGCGCCCCACTCCGTCCCGCGGAGCACGGAACGGTGACACACCGATGGCGCCGGCCGGTGTGGCTGCTGGCCGCCGCCGGCTTAATACTGCTGGGCTTCTACACCCTCCAGCGCATGAACAACCCGAACCTCCGTGACGAAGCGCGAAAAATGGTTGAAACCTGCATCATAATCCGCAACGAACTGCGCCCCTGGGAACAGGCGCGCCACGCCGAACCGAGCGAGGCGGAAGTCCGCTATGCAGGGCATTTCGACTTGCCGAACGAAGGGGTTACCCACCGCTTGGGCGCAATCCAATTCAACGGTCGGCCCATCGCCGTGCAGCAGTTTGTTCCCGACGGCGTGCCGCGCGGCACCGTGGTTTTACTGCACGGTTACCTTGATCATAGCGCGGTCAACAGCCGCGCCATCGAGGAATTTGTCGATTGGGGATTCACGGTAGTCGCCTACGACATGCCGGGCCACGGGTTGTCCGGCGGCACCCCCGCGGATATCGATAATTTTACCGACTACGCCGAAATCCTGCTCGCGGTCCTGCATACCGTGTGTGCGGACTCCGCCAAGCCCCTGCATCTGGTCGCCCACAGCACCGGCGCCGTCGCCGTGCTCGGCGCTTTGCACCAAAGCCGCGACGAGCCCATCCCCGACTTGGGCGAAGTGATTCTGCTCGCGCCGCTGGTCCACTCCTGGGGCGAGCGCTTCTCCGCCGTCGGGCACGCCTTGGCCCGTCCGTTCGTCAAGCGGGTTCCGCGCATTCAGCGGCGGGTGTCGCACGACGAACATTTTTCGCGCATGCTGCGCCATGGCAACCCCCTGCGCATCCAGCTAGTCCCCCTGCACTGGTTCGGCGAACTGCGCAAGTGGCAGCGCAAGGTGCGTGATTGGCCCCCCCTCCCGGAGATCGGCGCAACCGTGATCCAAGGTACCGAGGACAACGTCGTCGCCTGGCAAAAAAACCTGTCCGCGCTGCGAACCTTGCTCCCCGCCGCGCAGATTCACACCATCGACGGCGCCTACCATCACCTCCTCAACGAGGACCGCACCCACCGCAAACCCGTCTACCAAATCCTGCGCAAAACCCTGCTCAAATCTGCGACCAAACCCGAAAAATCCAAATAACGGGAGAGACCCTTCTGATGAACTTCATCTATTTTAATCCGGACGAGATGCGCGGCGATTTGCTGGGCTGTGCGGGGCATCCTTTGGTTGAAACGCCGAACCTGGATCGGTTTGCCGCCGCGGGCGTTCGGTTCAATCAGTGTCATGTTCAGCATACCGTCTGCACGCCGTCGCGATGTAGCTTCATGACCGGTTGGTATCCGCACACCCGCGGGCATCGGACGCTGTGGAACTGTTTGCGTCCGGACGAGCCAAACACGCTGAAGTATCTGAAGCAGAACGGGTATGACGTCCACTGGTTTGGCAAGAACGACCTACTGTCGCCGGGATCATTTGCCGATTCGGTGACGCGGGTTCATGCAGCGAAAGGCGGCGCCGGATCCGAGAATCTGTTTGAACGCGGTCAACCGGGCTTTTACAGCTTTCTCCGCCAACCGATGCAGGGACACCACCACGACTACTACTTGGTTCAAGAAGCAATTGAATTCCTGAAGAACCGCAAGCCCGACGAGCCGCCGTTCATGCTGTTCCTGGCCGCGACCCTGCCGCATTGCCCGTATACCGTTCCCCCGGAGTGGCACGATATGTACGATCCCGACGACATCCCCCCCTTGCGGCCGGCTGAGTTGCCGGACAAACCCGTGTTCCATCAGCTTATTCGCAAATACCGCCGGATTGATGAGACCGAGGGCTGGGTGCTGCGCAAGATCATGGCGGTTTACCTTGGCATGATTTCGTACGTCGATTATCTGTTCGGATTGCTGCTTGATGCGCTCGAGGAGAGCGGGTTCCATGAAAACACCGCAGTTTTCATGTTCAGCGACCATGGCGACTGGGCCGGCGATTACGGGCTGGTGGAAAAATGGCCGAGCGGATTGGACGACTGCCTGACGCGGATCCCAATGCTTGTGCGCACCCCGCAGTGTCAGCCCGGTCACGTGGTCGAAGAGCCGATCGAGGCGTTCGATATTTTCCCGACCACGCTCGAGCTGGCGGGCGTCGAAGCAGAGCATACGCATTACGCGCGTTCCATGGTGCCGCAACTGCGGGGCGAAGCGGGCGATCCTGATCGTGCGGTTTTTGCCGATGGCGGCTACGATACGCATGAGCCGCACTGCTTCGAGGGCAAGCCGAGCGATGGCGTGGCGGGCAATCCGGACGGGATATACTACCCGAAAGGCATTCAGCAACAGGAAGCGCCGGAATCAGTATGCCGGTCAACCATGATGCGTACACGCGACTACAAACTGGTGTGGCGCTCCGCGGACACAAACGAACTCTACGACTTGCGGCAGGATCCCCTGGAGCTTACCAATCTCATTAACAACCCATCCTACCGCGAGGTGCGCGAAAAGCTGATGGCGCGATTGCTTGACTGGCACGTGCACACTGCGGATGCGGTCCCAACGGATGCGCATCCGCGCGGATTCCCGCCAAACTTCAGAACTCTTGATCTCGCGGAAGACTAGGTGGTACCGAATTGCCTTCGGT